>NZ_JBISBU010000039.1:0-51252 GCF_044385805.1 Haloferula sp. A504 | reverse complement strand
ACGGGCTGCCCCGCATCGCCGAAATGCTTCTCAACGCCGCCATGCTCCTCGAACGTGCCGCCCACATTCAGGCCGGCTCCCACGAGCGCACCGGATCCCGCACAGGCTACGCCAACGGCTTCAAACCGAGGGGCTTGCAAACCTCCCTCGGGGCTCTGGATTTGCGCATCCCGCAGGTCCGCGACTGCGAGGAGCCGTTCCGAACCTCGCTGCTCGAAACCGGCTCACGCATCGACCGCGCGCTCAAGGCCGCCATCGCCGAAATGTATCTCCAAGGCGTCTCCACCCGCCGGGTCACCGAGGTCATGAAGAAGCTCTGCGGACTGGAGGTCACCTCCACCCAGGTCTCGCGCCTGACAGCCGAACTCGACGCCGAATTCGAGAAATGGCGCAACCGCCCGCTGCCGGCCATCCTCTACCTCATCCTCGACGCCACCTACATCAAGGTCCGCCTCGACGGCGCGGTGCGCGACTGCGCCGTGCTCACCGCCATCGGCGTCTGCCGCGAGACCGGCAAACGCATGGTCCTAGGCGTCTCGGCGGCCATCTCCGAAGCCGAGCCGCACTGGCGAAAGTTCCTCGCCTCGCTCAAGGCCCGCGGCATCGGCATCCCGGATCTCGTCACCTCCGACGCCCACGAGGGCCTGAAGGCCGCCCTGCGCGCCACCCTCAACGCCACCCCCTGGCAGCGCTGCCAGTTCCACCTCCAGCAGAACGCCCAGGCCTACGTGCCCAATGTCGCCATGCGCAAGCAGGTCGCCGCCGACATCCGCTCGATCTTCAACTGCCCGGATCGGGCCAGGGCCGAGGAACGCCTCGCCGAACTGGTTGAAAAACATCGCAAGACCGCCTCGAAGCTCGCCGACTGGATGGAAACCAACATTCCCGAAGGTCTCACCGTCTTCCAAGCTCCGGAGCCCCATCGCCGCCGCCTGCGCACCTCGAACATGAGCGAGAACCTCAACCTCCAGATCAAGCGCCGCACCCGGGTCGCCGGACTCTTCCCCAACGAGGCCTCGGTCCTGCGCCTCGTCACCGCCATCCTCATGGAGACCTCCGAGGAATGGGAAACAGGCCGCGCCTACCTCTCCCTGACAACCGACAACTGAACCAAACTCCAAAACCAACAACCGTTCCAAACCGCCTCCAGAACTTCGTGCCTCTTCACAATTTACAGAAAAAATCTCGCGCGGCCGCCGGATCCGCTCCCGCATCGGCCAGGGGAGCTGCTTCGGCACCCAGTCGTCGGGTGGCGTGATTGCGAACCACATCTTGGCCGCTTCCTCGTCCACGATCTCGCGGTAGTGTCGGAAGATCATCTTCGGCGAGTCGCCGGCCTCCAGGGCGGTCCGGGCGACGTCTCCGGTCAGGGCCACCCGATAGCTGATGAACGAATGTCTGAGGGCATTCTGACGCCAACCGCCCGGGATCCTCGCCTTGGCGGCCACGTCGCTCATGGCGCCCGACGAGTCGGTGATCGGGACGATCGGGCCGGTCTCGTGGCGCCACGGGGCGAGCCATCCCCGGAGGTTGTCGCTCAGCGGAACCAGCCGCCGCGCCGCAGTCTTCGCCTTCCGTCCGGCGATTTCGATGTGACCGCGCTCCCACTTGATGTCCTTCCAGTCCAGCCGGCGGATCTCGGCGGTGCGGATGCCGGCAAAAGCACCGATCGCCAGCAGGGGAAGAATCCGGGCGTGGGCGGCGAGCAGGATCTTCTCCATTTCTTTCGGTGTGAAGATGGAGACTTCGGTTTCCGGCTCCCGAAAGGTCTCTGTCCGTTCGGCGGCGGTCTTCCGGTCGGGATGGAGGTAGCCCTGGCGCTGGGCAAAACGGAACATCGTTACGAGGCAGCGCCGATAGGCATTCTTCGACACCGGCCCGAGGGTCTTCTGCGACCGCAGGAACCGGTTGATGTCGTCAACGCCAACCTCCGCGATCGGACCGTCCATGTGCTTCGTGAATCGGGCCGGTCGCTGACTACCGGCATCGCCTGCGCCCCGCCGGGGTTTGAAATCCTTTTGAGGTCCCGTTCCCCGGGGAAACGTGCAGACGCCCCGCCGGGGCTTGGGGAGTGCAAGATTCTGCCTGAACGATCCATTCGTGGGCGGACGCTTGCACCGCGGGCCGGATCGGTGTCGCTTTCCCTCGCGATGCACCGATTCCCGAGCTTCCTGCTGTGTCTCCTTCTGTCTTCCTGCGGCTGGTTCTCCGAGGAGGAGGAGGAGGTCGAGGAGCCGAGCGGTCCGCAGTTGGTCGGCAGGGTCGCGGCGGTGCATGCCGACCACGGCTTCGTGCTCGTCCAGGGCTTCAACGACCTGAAACTGGGCGTCGGTCTGCTGCTCACGACGCAGGGGGAAGGGGACCGGGTGGGGAGCCTGATGGTGACCGGCGAGCGTTCGGGCCGCTACAGTGCGGCGGACATCAAGGCCGGCGACATCGAGGTCGGAGACGCGGTTTTTGCCCGCCCGAAGCGGGAGGAAGAGGGTCCGGAAGCAGGAAATACTCAAAAAGTTCCGCCTTCCAGCCCCCAAGAATAAAAGGAAAACCGGAAATCCCTGAGTTTTTTTACAATTCGGTCTTGCTAAAGGTCAGGGTGGGTTGCTAGCTTCTTCCCCGCAAAGGCTGTGCTCCCTTACATGTCCCAAAACATGAACACTACTACAACCAGCCATGAAACTGAGCACCTCGAGCCCCAAAGGCTCAACGCTGCACGCCGATGCGGATCGACTTGCTGACTTCGTCCTGTTCACGCAGCGCAGCTGCATCCTGAACCTGTCCACGAAACTCAACAAAGGAAACGTATCATTCCCCCAATTCTTCCTACTGGCCTACCTTTCGAGCGAGGAGTATCTGACGATGTCGGATATCGCGAAAAAGATGGGTCACTCGACCGCCGCGGCCACGGGCCTCGTCGATCGTCTGGAAAAGCTGGGCTATGTGGAGCGCGTCCACGCCGCCGAAGACCGCCGCAAGATTATGGTTCGCATCACCCAGAAAGGAGTCGAGCTCGTCTCGAAGATGCGCACGGAAATCGCGACGGACTTGTCCAGTCTGCTGTCCGAGATGGACGAAGACCAGGTCGAATCGGTCGAACACACCAAGCGCGCCCTCCAGGGCCGCGAGATGGCGTGAACCGCTACTGCTAAGGGACAATACACTCCCCCCAAATTGGCGAATTCCCAAGCGCCCCTGTCACGTTAGTGCCGTGACAGGGGCCCTTTTTTATTTCAGATCGTGCGATTTCAGATTTCAGATTTTGAATTCTTGATGGGGGATTCGGGGCGTGACCCGGGGTGGTGGGTTGTGGCGGAGTGTCGGGGTGACGAGGGATGAGGATTTTTTGGCGCCGCTGCGGGAGCTTCCCGGCGTGCGTGCGGACTTCATTGAGCGGGTGCCGGGGGTTCCGGTGGATGGCGAGCGCGATGAGGTGCTGGAGCGCCTGCGGCCGCACCATGAGGCGCGGGTCCGTGAAATGTTCGGAACGGATTGCTGGTGGCGGGCGGAGCAGGTCCACGGGGCGGCGGTGGCCGTGGTGGGGTCGTCTGCCGGTGAGGCGGGTGAGAAGGCGTCGAGTGAGCCTTTGGAGGGGGTGGACGGGTTGGTGACGGATCAGCCGGGCGAGGTGCTGGGGATCTACGTCGCCGATTGCGGGCCGATCTGGCTGGCGGATCGACGGACGGGTGCGGTCGGGTTGCTGCATTCGGGAAAGAAGGGGACCGAGGGCAACATTCTCGAGGCCGGGGTGAGAACGATGTCGGAGGCTTTTGGCACCCGGGCGCGGGATGTCGTGGCGGTGCTGGGTCCGTGCATCCGGCCGCCGCATTACGAGGTGGACATCGCCGCCCGGATCGCGGGCCAGGCGGAGGACCTGGGACTCGGCGATTTCCGGGATTCGGGCGTCGACACGGCCGCGGATCTCGACCGGTGGTACAGCTACCGGATGGAGAAGGGGCGCACGGGACGCATGTTGGCGTTGATCATGCGGGAGGGAGCCGCATGATCCGGTCGTGATCGTCGAGGCGCCGGCCAAGTTGAATCTCTCGCTGCGCGTGCTGCGGCGGCGGGACGATGGATTCCATGACATCGACTCGGTGATGGTAAGCCTGCCGGGGCTGTGTGACCGGATCGAGATCGAGGCGGCGGAGGTCGATCGGTTCGAGTGCGATGTGCCGGGAGTGCCGACCGACGGCTCGAATCTGGTGCTGAAGGCGCTGCGGTTGTTCCGCGAGGCGACGGGAACCGAGGATCCGCTTCGGGTGCGCCTGGAGAAGGTGGTCCCCCACGGCGCGGGTCTCGGAGGCGGCAGCAGCGACGCGGCGGCGATGCTGCGGGGGCTGAACGAGTTTTTCGGCAGCGGGCTGGAGAGGGAGCGCCTGCGTGAAATGGCGGCGTCGATCGGCTCGGACATTCCGTTTTTTCTCGGTCCGCCGGTGGGGCGTGTCGGCGGTCGGGGCGAGCGGATCGAGGCGGGCCCGCCGCTGCCGCCGCTGCCGGTGGTGTTGCTGAAGCCGGGTTTCGGCGTGGCGACGCCCGACGCCTACCGGGCGTGGAAGGGGGCGCGGCCGGTCGCCGGCGTCGGTTTTGAGGCCCAGACCTTCGATTGGGGCGAGCTGGTCAACGACCTCGAGCGACCGGTCTTCGCGAAGCACTATTTCCTCGCCGAAATGAAGGAATGGCTGCGGGAACGGAGCGAGGTGGCCGGCGCGCTGATGAGCGGATCGGGGTCGACGATGTTTGCCGTGCTTCGGGAGCCGGAAGAGGCGGCCGCGCTGATTCGTGCGGCACGGGAAGAGCTGGATCCGACGCTGTGGGTCTGGAGCGGGCTGACGGCGGGGAGTGGCGCTTTCCACCTGTCCCCCGAAGCCTCGGCGGGGTGGGTGGCGAAGGGGGAAGCGCCATAGCGGGGCGGGGCGGCTTTCAAGCCGCGGAGACACGGTCGTGTCTTCGAAGAGGTCCCGAGCCGACTTCGATCAAGTCATCCGCGAATTCCAGGATTTCATCTCCCCGAACTCCCACACCGAGCCCCGCGATCAGGAGATCGCCACGCCCCGTAATGGCGCTTGAAAAGCGCCACTCCTACGCGTGGTGGAGCAGGATGGAGTTGGCGGCGATGTGATCGGAGAGGAGGTCCGAGACGATGATCATCGGTCCGCCGGGGCGCACGTGGTTGTGCTCGAGGAGGAAGGCCGTGGCACGCTCGATGGTCTCGTCCATGCCCGCGGCGAAGGGCAGGCGGAAGGCCTTGACGCCCCGGTTGAGCGACAGTTGCCGGCAGACGGTTTCCTTCGGGGTGAAGGCGTAGAAGCCGCGGGTCCGCGGGCGCAGCATGGCGACCTTGTTGGCGAGGACGCCGCGGCGGGTGAGCACGATGAGCAGCGAATCCGGCAACGAGTCAGCCAGGGTGATGGCCGCGCGGGCGACCTTCTGGCGTTCGTCGAGGAGCGGGGCCTTCTGGCCGTAGCCGAGCCCGCCGGAGCGTTCGATCCGGCGGGTGATCTTGACCAGGGCATCGACGCAGCGCAGCGGGTGCTTGCCGATGCTGGTTTCGCCGGAAAGCATCAGCGCATCGCATTCCTCGTAAACCGCATTCGAGCAGTCGGTGACCTCGGCACGGGTGGGGGTCGGGTTCTGCACCATCGACTCGAGCAACTGCGTGGCGACGATGACCCGGGTGCTGAGCTCGTGGCAGCGCTTGATGATGCGGCGCTGGAGGATCGGCAGGTCCTCGAAGTCGACCTCGATGCCGAGGTCGCCGCGGGCGATCATGATGCCGTCGGCGGCGTGAATGATCGAGTCGATGTGCTTCACCGCCTCCTGGTCCTCGATCTTGGCGATGATCTGGGCGGTGCCCTCGAGGGCGTCGGTGGCGGAGCGGAGTTCGTGGACGTGGGCGGCGTCGCGGACGAAGGAGCCGGCGACGAAGTCGGCGTCGCATTCGACGGCCAGTGCCAGGTCCTTGCGGTCCTTGTCGGTCATGGCCGGGAGGTTGAGGCGGGTGCCGGGGAGGTTGATGTGGCGGCGCGAACCGAGCTTTCCGGCATTGCGGACCTCGCACAGGATGCGGTCGTCCTTCTTGGTGCGGATTTCCATCAGCAGGGTGCCGTTGTCGACCACCAGTGTCCGGCCTTCCACGACGTCGTCCATCATCCCCGGGTAGTTGACGGTCGTGGAAAGCGGGATGGACGGATCGGTGCCGGCCTTCCGGAATTCGACCAGGTCGCCGATGTTGAGTTCGTAGGGCTCGTCGAGGTCGCCGGTACGGATCGAGGGGCCGGTGAGGTCGAAGAGGACGGCGGCGTGGAGGTTGCGTTGCTCCGACTGGCGGCGGATGAGCCGGGTCATCTGCCGTGCCCACTCGTGCTTCGCGTGGCTCATGTTGAGCCGGAAGATGTTGGCACCGGCATCGAGCAGCTCGCCGATGGTCTCTTCCTTCTCGGTGGCGGGGCCGAGGGTGACGATGAGCTTGGTCTTGCGGGGCATGATGGATGGGAGGATGGCGGATGGAGGATCGTACTGAGGGGTCGTCTATCCTCGGTGTTGCGGGGGTCGGTTGATTGGGCGTGCCGATTTCATCATCGGCGGTCCTTGATCGCTTGGGCGGCGGCGTGGAAGGCGGCGGAGGCGGCGCTTTGGTCGGGGGGGGTGAGGGCGATGGGTCGGCCTTCGTCGCCGCCCTCGCGGACGGGCGGTTCGATCGGGATGCGGGCGAGCATGGGGACGTTCATCTTTTCGGCCTCACGCACTCCGCCTCCATCGCCGAAGATGGCATATCGCGTGCCATGATCGCATTCAAACCACGCCATGTTCTCGATGAGTCCCAGAATCGGGACGTTGACCTTGGCGAACATCGAGACCGCCTTGCGGGCATCGATGAGGGCGACCTCCTGGGGGGTGGTGACGATCACCGCGCCATCGACCGACACGGTCTGGGCGATCGTGAGTTGGATGTCGCCGGTGCCCGGCGGCAGGTCGAGGATGAGGTAGTCGAGTTCGCCCCAGGCGACCTGCCGCAGGAACTGCTGCGTGTAGCGGGTGGCCATCGGTCCGCGGACGATCACCGGTGAGCGCTCCTCGAGCAGGAAGCCCATCGACATCAGTTTCAGTCCGTGGGCCTCGATCGGAATGATCTCTTCGTGCTCGTTGGCCATCGGCCGTTCGTGGCTGCCGAACATCATGGCGATCGACGGGCCGTAGAGGTCGCAGTCGCAAAGGCCGACCCTGGAGCCTGTGGCGGCCAGCGCGATGGCGAGGTTGGAGGCGACCGTGGACTTGCCGACGCCGCCCTTGCCGGAGGCGACGGCGATGATCTGCTTCACGCCGGGAATGGAACTCTGGCCCTCGACCGTCGAGGGCGCGCCGGTGGAGTCGGGCGGATTCTGGACGTCGATTTCGACCCGGACGGTGCCGAGGTCGGGCAGTTCGGCGAGGGCCGCGTGGCAGTCCTTGAAGATTCGCTCCGGAACCTCGGGGTCCTTGGTGGAGACCTGGATGCTGACAACGGTCTCGCCGTCCCCGGTCCTGATGTCCTTGACGAGGCCGAAGGAGACGATGTCGCGGGAGAAGCCGGGGTAGGAGACCCGGCTGAGGGCTTGTTTGATCAGGTCAGTGCTCATGCGCGTGCCCCACCCGTAGAGGGATTTCGCCGGGGATCAAAAGCGAAGTCAGGAAAAGCTGCGCCGGAGGTGGGAGGGAAGGACGCCGAGTTGGTCGCGATATTTCGCCACGGTGCGGCGGGCGACCGGGATCCCCTGGGCCTTGAGGGCCTTGGCGATGGCGTCGTCGGAGAGCGGCTTGGCGGGGTTTTCCTTGGAAATGAGTTCCTGCATCGCCTCCCGAACCCCTGCGTTGGAAACCTTCGATCCGTCGGCGGTTTCGTAGCCCGCCGCAAAGAATGCCCGCATCTCCATCAAGCCGTGGGGCGTAAGCGCATACTTTCCGGCGACGGCCCGCGACACGGTGGTGGCGTGCAGCTGGAGTTCGTCGGCGATGTCGTTCATGGTCAGCGGGCGCAGGTGCCGGGGGCCCTTCTCGAAGAAGTCGCGCTGATGCTCGATGAGCTTTTCGGCGATGCCGAGGATGGTGCTCTGGCGCAGCGAGAGCGAATGGATCAGCGTCCGCCCCTCGCGCAGGTTTTCACGCAGGAACTGGCGAGCCTTGGCATCGGAGCCGGTGCGGCCGAGCAGGTCCTTGTAGAAGTCGCTGATCCTGAGCTTCGGCAGGTACTCGTTGGTGAGGCGGGCGCGCAGGCCATCATCGGTGTTCTCAATGATTACATCGGGCCGGATGTGCGGGTTGCCGCTCGGGTCGTACTCGCCGCCCGGATTCGGGGTCAGCTTGCCGATGGCCTCGGCGGCCTCCGAGATGCGGTCGACGCTGGTTCCGAGTGCGCGGGCGATGCGCGGGTAGCGCTTGCGGGCGAGGTCGTCGAGGTAGTCGCTGATGATGCGGTATTCGAGCGAGTTCTTGCGGTCCCGGCGTTCGAGCTGGATGAGCAGGGAGTCCTTGAGGTCGAGCGCGCCGACGCCGACAGGGTCGAAGGTGCGGATCAGGGCGACGGCTTCCTCGACGTCCTTCTTGTTCAGTCCGAGCCGGATCCCCAACTCGGAAGGGGGGAGGTCGTAGAAACCGCGGGAGTCGAGGTTGCCGAGGAGGGCCTGGGCGGCCTCCCGGACGGAGGGTTCGAGCAGCGAGAGTTCGAGTTGGGCGGCGAGGTGCTGCTGGAGGGTCTCGGGGGCGATGATGGACTGATAGAAATGCTCGCGCCGCTCCTCGTCGTCCGGCGTCCAGGTCTGGTTGCGCCGCTCCATGATTTCGAGTTCGCGCCAGTCGTCCTCGGTGCGATCGAGATCATCGAGGGAGTCCGCCTCCTCCGCGGAGGGCTCCATCTCGTCGAGCGAGAGCGACTCCGTCACGTCCTCAAGTACCGGATTGGTTTCCAGGGCCTGCTGCACCATGTGGGTGAGCTCCATCGAATTCGCCTGCAGAATTTCCAGGCTGCGCCGCATCTGGGGCGCCAGCGACTGCTGCTGCGAGAGCGATTGATGGAGCGAGGGCTCGGGCATGAGCGGACGGCGAAACGCGCAGGTTCGCTCGGACTCTTTACCCGATTCGATCTGATTCGACAGCAGAAAATATGCCAATCGCGAAAAAAAGTATTTGACGGGTCTCGGACTCCGCGGATTTCGCGTGACCTTTGCCAGCCACCACCTAAGCCGTGGGGGCGAATACTCCGAGCATGAAGCAAGCCGACTTTTCCAAATTCGAGGCCAAAATGTCCGAGGCGGGGGTGGCCCGCCCGGCCATCGAGACTTTCCGCCGCAATTACGAGTCACTCTGTCGCGACGAGACCGGGCTGATCCCGGAGGAGGCGATCGAGCCCACGGCCGATCTTCCGGCATATCCCGATCCGGTCGACGATTTCGATCCCGCGCTGCTGGCGCAGACGGTCTTGATCAAGCTCAACGGCGGCCTCGGCACCAGCATGGGATTGGAGAAGGTGAAGAGCCTGCTCGAAGTCCGGCCGGGGGTGACCTTCCTCGACCTGATCGTCCGGCAGGTTGCTTCGCTGCGCGAGCGGACCGGTGCGCCGGTGCGGCTGCTGCTGATGAACAGCTTCGCGACCAGTGAGGACACGCTGGGGCATCTCGCCGGGCATGCGCCCGAGGGCCTGCGGGCGGCGGACGACGTCGAGCTGATGCAGAACCAGGTGCCGAAGATCGACGCCGGGTCGCTTGCGCCCGTGGCATGGCCTGCCAATCCCGATCTGGAATGGTGCCCGCCGGGTCACGGCGACCTTTACCCGGCGCTGGTCGGCAGCGGCTGGCTGGACCGGTTGCTGGACGAGGGAATCCGCTACGCCTTTGTTTCGAATTCCGACAACCTCGGCGCGGTGCTTGCGCCCGAACTGTTGTCGTGGTTCGCGGAGTCCGACGCGCCCTTCATGATGGAGGTCACGCGGCGGACGCAGGCCGACCGGAAGGGCGGGCATCTGGCGCGCCGAAAGTCGGACGGCCAGCTCTTGCTGCGGGAAGTTGCCCAGTGTCCGGATGAGGATTTGGAGGCGTTCCAGAACATCGATCGCCACCGGTATTTCAACACCAACTCGATCTGGATCCGGCTCGACCGGCTCAAGGAGACGCTCGGGGCCAACGGAGGCCTGCTGCCGCTGCCGATGATCCGGAACCGCAAGACGGTGGATCCGCGCGACAAGTCATCGACGCCCGTGTTTCAACTCGAGACGGCGATGGGAGCGGCGATCGAGTGCTTCGATGGGGCGACGGCCATCGACGTTCCGCGTTCCCGCTTCGCGCCGGTGAAGACGAGCGCCGACCTGTTTGCACTGCGATCGGACGCCTACCGCATCGGTGAGGATGGCCGCGTGGCCCTGGTCCCCGAGCGGGGCGGGGTGCCTCCGGTGGTCAGGCTGGACGACCGCTACAAGTTCGTGGACGCGCTTGATTCGCTCGGCGTGCCTTCCCTGGCGAAGTGCGATTCCCTCACGATCACCGGCGAAGTGCGCTTCGAGGACGGGGCGGAGGTGGTGGGAGAGGTGCATCTCGACGGGTCGGCCGAACCGGTGGTGTTTTCCCAGGCGGGAAAGCGTGCTGGTTTTCAGTGAGTTCCACAGGAGGTGGCAGGATGTGACGAACATTCCTGTTTTGTGCGCTTGTCATCGCCGGGCCGATTGCTACGCCCTCCGCCCGATGGCAAAGGTTGGAGAGCTTAAAGTTTCAATGGACGGGGTCGAAGCGGTGATCTTCGACTGTGACGGGACCCTGGTGAATTCGATGCCGGCCCATTTCGCGGCGTGGTGCGAGGCGCTGGCCTACTACGGCGCGGCCAATGTGTTTCAGGAGGATGTCTTCTACGCGATGGGCGGGCGGCCGACGACCGACATCGTGGTCGAGCTCAACGACGAGTATGGCCTGAAGCTCGATCCGGAAGCGGTCGCGATGAAGAAGCGCGAGGCGTTTCTGGGGCAGCTCCACACGCTCGACGGGATCGACGAGGTGGTGGCCCTTGCCCGTTCCCTGCGCGGCAAGCTGCCGATGGCGGTGGCCACCGGCGGCACCCGCCTGGTGATCGAAAAGACGCTGCAGGCGCTCGAGCTTTCCGACCTCTTCGACGAGGTGGTGACGGCGGACGACGTCCGCGTCGGCAAGCCGGCCCCGGACATCTATTTGAAGGCGGCCGAGTTGCTCGGCGTCGCGCCGGGGAAATGCCTGGCCTTCGAGGATGCGCCGGCGGGCATCATGGCCGCCCAGCGGGCCGGCATGCAGGTGATTGCCGTTCCGGCTCCGCTGGAGTTGTTGAAAGGCTGATGTCGGTGAGGCGACCGCCGGAAATTTCGAGGTGGGGACCGATTCGGACTTGATTCCGGGCGTCGTGCTCCATTGACTCCGCCATGGCGGACATCACTACCGGGCTCTCCTTCGACGACGTCCTTCTGGTGCCCCGGTTGAGCGCGGTGCTCCCGGCGACCACCGATCTCTCGACCGCGCTCACCGACAGCATCGACCTGCGCATTCCCGTCGTCTCCGCGGCGATGGACACCGTTTCGGAATCCGAGCTGGCGATCGCGCTGGCCCGGGAGGGCGGCATGGGGGTGATCCACCGCGCCTGCGACATCGGCGACCAGGCCACGATGGTCTCACGGGTCAAGCGCTCGGAGAACGCGGTGATTCTCAAGCCGCTGACGGTCCGCAAGGAACAGACGGTTTCCGAAGTGGTGGCGATCATGGAGGAGCACGGTTTTTCCGGCTTTCCGGTGGTCGATGAGGGAGGACGCCTCGAGGGGATGATCACCGGGCGCGACATCCGCTATCTCGACTGCGAAAGATCGAAGGTCAGCGACGTGATGACGCCGATGGAGCGGCTGGTCACCGCGCCGCCGAACACCGAACTCGATGAAGCGCGCCGCATCCTCTATCAGAACCGGATCGAGAAGCTGCCGCTCGTCGACGGCGAGGGCAAGCTCGCGGGACTGATCACCGGGGCCGACATCGAGAAGCGTGCGGCATTCACCGATGCCGCCAAGGACCCGAACGGCCAGCTTCGCTGCGGGGCGGCCGTGGGCGTGGGTCCCGATTGCATCGAGCGCGGACAGGCGATGATCGAGGCGGGGGCCGATGCCTTGTTCATCGATGCGGCGACGGGTCACACGACCCGGGTGATGGAGGTGATCGAAAAATTGCGCAGCCTTTCGGATCGTCCCGTGGTCGCGGGCAACGTGGTCACCGAGGAGGGAGCCCGCGACCTGATCGATGCCGGTGCGAGTGCCCTGAAAGTGGGCGTCGGGCCCGGATCGATTTGCACGACCCGCGTGATCGCCGGCGTCGGGATGCCGCAGTTCACCGCGATCCAGAACGTCGCGCCTTACGCCCGCTCGAAGGGGGTGAAGGTGATCGCCGACGGCGGGATCCGCTACTCGGGCGACGTGGTCAAGGCGCTCGCCGCCGGGGCCGACCTGGTGATGCTCGGGTCGCTGCTCGCCGGCACGCGCGAGAGTCCGGGCCAGACGGTTTATTCGCAGGGGCGCCGCTTCAAGACCTACCGCGGGATGGGCTCCATCGGCGCGATGAAGAAGGGCGCGGGCGACCGCTACAGCCAGAACTCGTCGGGCAAGCTCGTCGCCGAGGGCGTCGAGGGCCGCGTGCCCTACAAGGGGCCGCTGGCCGACGTGATTTTCCAGCTCATGGGAGGCCTGCGCTCGGGCATGGGCTACGTCGGCGCGGGCAGCCTCAAGGAGTTGCGCGAGCGCGCCGGCTTCACCCGCATCACCCCCGGCGGCCTGCGCGAGAGCCATGTTCACGACATCGTGATCACCGAGGAACCGACCAATTACCAGCCCATCAGCTAACGGCATCATGCAGCACGAAGACAACCACGTCGCCGTCCTCGATTTCGGCTCGCAGTACACGCAGCTCATCGTCCGCCGCGTCCGCGAACTCGGGTACTTCGCCCGGCTCTACGCGATCGAGGATTTCCCGGAGATCGGGAATCCCGGTGCGATCATTCTTTCCGGCGGACCGAAGAGCACGGCGGACTCCGATGCGCCCGACCTCGACTTCGAGGCGCTCAAGAAGTTCGGCGTCCCGGTGCTGGGCCTGTGCTACGGCATGCAGCTCCTCAACATCAAGTTCGGCGGCAGCGTCCATCCGAGCGACAAGCGTGAGTATGGTCCGGCGAAGCTGTGTCCGGCCGCGCCGGAGGGACTCTTCGAGGGGCTCGCCCACGAGTCGCAGGTGTGGATGAGCCACTCCGACACCGTCCGCGACCTCGGCGAGGAGTGCGAGGTGATCGCGCGGAACCAGCACGGCACGCCGGTGGCGCTGCGCTGGGGTGACAAGTTCTTCGGCATCCAGTTTCACCCGGAGGTGACCCACACCCACGAGGGGACCCGGATCCTCCACAACTTTCTGCTGCAGGCGAAGAACCTCGAGCCCTTCCGCATCGACGACCTCAAGCGCGAGATCATCGACGGCATCCGCGAAAAGGTCGGGAACCGCCAGGTGGTGTGCGGCGTCTCGGGCGGGGTCGACAGCACGGTGCTGGCCGTGCTTCTCCACGAGGCCGGGGTGAACATCCGGGCCATCTTCGTGGACCACGGGCTGATGCGGAAGGACGAGGGCGAGGAGGTCCGCAGCAACTTCCACCGGATGGGCGTGCCGATCGAAACGGTCGAGGCCTCCGAGTTGTTCCTCGGCAAGCTGGCCGGGGTTTCCGAGCCGGAAAAGAAGCGCGACATCATCGGCAACCTGTTCATCGACGTCTTCTGGGAGGCGGTCGGCGATGCCGAGCTGCTGGCGCAGGGGACGCTGTATCCCGACGTCATCGAAAGCGCTTCGAATGCGAAGTCGAAGGCCTCGAAGATCAAGACCCACCACAACCGGGTCGACCGCATCATCGAGCTCCAGGCCGAGGGCAAGGTGCTCGAGCCGTTGGCCGAGTTTTTCAAGGACGAGGTCCGGGCGCTTGGTGCGTCGCTGGGCATTCCGAACGACATTCTCCAGCGCCATCCCTTCCCGGGTCCCGGTCTCGCGGTGCGCTGCCCGGGCGACATCACCGAGGAAAAGCTCGGGATCATCCGCGAGTGCGACGCGATCTTCATCGATCACCTCAAGGCGTTCGGCTGGTATGACAAGGTGTGGCAGGCCTACGCCGCGCTGGTGCCGGTCAAGACCGTCGGGGTGAAGGGCGACGAGCGCAGCTACGAGTGGGCGATTTCCCTGCGGGCGGTGATCAGTGAGGACGCGATGACCGCCGACTGGGTCGAGCTGCCCTACCAGTTGCTTCGCCAGACGAGCAACGACATCCTCAACGGAGTGGCGGGGATCAACCGCGTGCTCTACGACGTCTCGACGAAGCCGCCGGCGAGCATCGAGTGGGAGTAGAAATCGCGAGTGCCTTTTGAGCGCCGCTGCCTTCGGCGGGTGAACCGGCCTGATTCTGCCGTCGTCGGCTACCGGGATTTCGGGTGACCGGGTGGTGTCACCGGGCTTGCGGGGTCCACCGCACGGGGGGCGGAGTGCCCCTCGAGATCCACCGGGCGGACGCGGACGTCGCTCGTCATCGTGGCCATCGCCGGCACCGGGCTGTAGTAGGAGCCCTGGATGGGATTGATGCTTTCCGCCACCACTGCATGGGCGACCGGCACATACGCATTGTCGCAGAAAATCCCGTAGGTCGGATCGATGCCCCTCCAGCCCGCACCGGGCAGAAAGACTTCAACCCACGCATGCATGTCCCCCGGGAGCGACGGATCCGGCGAAGGAGCATGCACGTAGCCGCTGACGAAGCGGGCCGCCATTCCCATGGTCCGCGCGCAGGCGATGAAGAGCGTGGCATAGTCGCGGCACGTGCCGGAGTGAAGACGGATGGTGTCCATGGGTTCCTGAATGCCCGGCGCGTCCCGGCGCTCGTAGCGAACATTGGCGTTCAGCGTCTGGACCAGTGCGAGAAGCCAGGCGACCGTATCGGTCGGGCGGTAGATGAAGCGCGCATCCAGCCACTGGCGGAGGGCTTGTTGGACTTCCGCCGATGGAGGAGCCAGATAGAGGGAAAGATTGCCGTGATGGAGGGGCTCGTAGGTGAAGGGAAAAGTCCGGGCATAGTCGCGCACCAGAAAATCGAAGGGAGGCAGGTCGGTGGTCGTGACCACGCATTCGGACCGGATCTCCAGCGTCTCGGAGATGGCGGTGTAGTGGATGCTGGCCGGCAGGTTGTCGAAGTCGTCCCTCATCCAATGGATCGTCCCGCCGGGCTCGAGGATCAGTTCGAAGCTCTTGACGTGCAGCAATGAGTTCTCCCTGGGCCGCAAGTAGATCAGATGGGGATGCAACTGCACCGGGCAGTTGTAGGCGTAGCGGCTGGTATGGCGGATTTCGAGATTCACGGGGATGGAGGGGGGAGCGATTGCCCGGGCACTGCTGACGCGCGGGGTGGTTCCGCCCGGCCGGGTGGATCGCGGCCCACTCCCTCGATTGCGGCATGCAATCGAGCTTCGTTGCCTTCGATCCCACGGGTAGTCTCCCGGGATTCCGCAATCAAGGGAAGAACCGATGCATCTCCAGGCGATCGGGCCCGCTCCCGTTGGGGCGGGGCTCAGCGCGGCGTGTCGAAGAAGGCCACGGTGGCGGCAAGCCCCTCGGCAAGGGTGTGTTCGGCCCGCCATCCCGCGGCGGTGAGAGCGGACACCTCCGCCCTTGAATGCCGGACATCACCCGGACGCTCGGGCGCGTGAATGATGTCGGAGGCCGACCCGGTGATCCGGATGACCTCGGAGGCGAGGTCGTTGATCGTCATCTGGTCCCCGTAGCCGGCGTTGAACACGCCCGAAACCCCGGCGGTTTCGGCCGCGAAGACCAGCGCGCCGACGATGTCCTTCACGTAGATGAAATCCCGGGTCTGCCCACCGTCGCCGAAGATGGTGATCGCCTCATCGCCCAGGGCCTTTTCGATGAAGATGGGCACGGCGGCGGCGTAGGCACCCTTCGGGTCCTGGCGGGGTCCGAAGACGTTGAAGAAGCGGATCGCCGCGGTGTCGAGACGTCCCTCGCCCTGGAAAAGGTCGAGGTAGTATTCGCCGTCGAGCTTGGTGATGGCGTAGGGACTCTTCGGCTCGGGAAGCATGGTCTCGACCTTGGGAACGGTCGGGTTGTCGCCATAGACGGCGGCCGAGGAGGCGAAGACGAGCTTGCGCACCCCGGCGCTGGAGGCCGCCTCGAGCACGTTGAGCAGGCCATGGACGTTGATGTCCACGCATTCGGCCGGACGCTCCATCGACTCGGGAACGCTGACCAGCGCCGCCAGGTGGAACACCAGGTCGATCCCTTCGATGGCTTTGCGGACGGCATCGCGATCGGTGATCGAGCCCTCGATGACGGTGCAGTCGAGTCCTTCAAGGTTGCGGGCGTAGCCCGTGCGGAAATTGTCGAGCACCCGGATTTCGTCGGCCTTGCCCTGGTAGTGCTCGACGATGTGGGAGCCGATGAAGCCGGCTCCGCCGGTGACGAGGATTTTCATGCGGACTGGGGGGTCAGGCTTCGAGCCAGTTGAGGATGACCTTGCCGGTGCTGCCCTCGTTCATCGCGGCAAATCCGGCTTCGAAATCGGTGTAGGGGAGACGGTGGGTGATGACGGGCCGGAGATCGAGGCCACCTTCGACCAGCACCGACATCTGGTACCAGGTCTCGTACATCTCCCTGCCGTAGACGCCCTTGAGGGTGAGCATGTTGAAGATGACCCGGTTCCAGTCGATGGCGAGCTCCTGGCTGGGAATCCCGAGCATCGCGATCCGGCCGCCGTGGCACATGTGGGCGAGCATGTCCTTGAAGGCCTGGGGGTTCCCGGACATCTCCAGGCCGATGTCGAAGCCCTCGCGGATGCCGAGTTGCTTGCGGACGTCCTCGAGCTTCTCGGTCCGGACGTCCACGGCGAGGTCGACTCCCATCTTCCGCGCAAGATCGAGGCGGTAGGGGTTGACGTCGGTGATGACCACGTGGCGGGCACCCGCATGGCGGGCGATCGCGGCGGCCATGATGCCGATCGGGCCCGCTCCGGTGATCAGGACGTCCTCGCCCAGGCAGGGAAACTGGAGCGCGGTGTGCGCGGCGTTGCCGAAGGGATCGAAGATGGCGGCGACGTCGAGGTCGATGCCGGCTTGGTGGTGCCAGACATTGGTGACCGGCAGCGCGATGTACTCGGCGAAGGCACCGGGGTGGTTGACGCCCACGCCGCGGGTGTCCTTGCACAGGTGGCGGCGGCCGGCCATGCAGTTGCGGCAGCGGCCGCAGACGAGGTGGCCTTCGCCGCTCACGAGGTCGCCGATGCGGCAGTCCGTGACGTTCGAGCCCATCTCGACGATGCGTCCGACAAACTCGTGGCCGATCACCAGCGGGGGTGAGACCGCCGACTGGGCCCAGGCGTCCCAGTTGTAGATATGCAGGTCGGTGCCGCAGATGCCGGTCCGGTCGACCTGGATGAGCACGTCGTTGATGCCGAGTTCCGGCTCGGGAACCTCGACGAGGTCGAGACCCGGACGGGCGGCGGATTTGACCAGGGCCTTCATCCGTTCGTTAGAGTTTGGCGAAAGCCGCGAGCACGCGCTCGATGTGCTCGTTGGTGAGGGCGGCGGAGACCTGGAGTCGCAGGCGGGCTTCGCCGCGGGGCACGACCGGAAAGCCGAAGGCGACGACCCAGACGCCGAGTTCCAGCAGGCGTTCGCTCTTGCGGATCGCCTCGGCCTCGTCGCCGATCATGATCGGCAGGATGGCGCTCGGGGAATCCTGCAGCTCGAAGCCGAGGTCGGTGAGCCCGGTCCGGATGGCGGCGGTGTTCGCGCGCAGACGATCGATCAGGGTCGTGTCGCGCTGGATGAGCTCGACCGCCCGGGTCGCGCCGCAGGCCACCGGCACCGGCAGCGCGTTGGAGAACAGGCTGGTGCGGCTGCGCTGAACCAGCAGGTCGATGAAGCGCTGGCTGGCGGCGACGTAGCCGCCGGCCGCTCCGCCAAGAGCCTTGCCGAGCGTGCCGGTGATGACGTCGATCTCGCCCCACACGCCGCAGTGTTCGGCGGTGCCCTTGCCGGTCGCGCCGAGCGCGCCGACGCCGTGCGAGTCATCGACCACGAGCATCGCGTTGAACTCGCGGCACAGTTCCAGCGTGGCCGCGAGGTCGGCGACCGAGCCCTCCATGCTGAAGACGCCGTCGGTGATGACCCAGATCAGTTCGGCCTCGGCCGCGGCGGCCTGCAACTTCTCACGTAGGTCGTCGAGGTCGCGGTGCTTGAAGACACCGCGCCGAAGCGGTCGGGAAAGCCGGCAACTGTCGATGATGCTGGCGTGGTTCAGTTCGTCGGAGAGGACGACGTCCTTCGGGCCGACGGCCGTGGCGATGGCGGCCTCGTTGGCATTCCAGCAACTGACGTAGCTGAGCGCCGCCTCGGTCCCCGAGAAGTCGGCAAGCTTCTGCTCGAGCTCGCGGTGGGCGTCGAAGGTGCCGCAGATGAAGCGGACCGACGCGGTGCCGGCCCCGTATTGCCCGAGACCCTTGCGGGTGGCCTCGACGACTTCGGGGTGGTTGGCCAGTCCGAGGTAGTTGTTGGCGCAGAGCACGATGACCTCCCCGGCGTCCTCGAGGCGGACGACCGGACCCATCGGGCCGGTGACGTGGCGAAGCTGCTTCAGGGTGCCGGCCTCCCGGAGACCCCGGAGCGTTTCCTCGGTGCGTTTTTCGAAGACGGATGCGGTCATGATGGCGATCAGGTGATGATGGCGAGCGGCGCGGTGTTCTTCCACTCGCCGCGGGTGAAGTCGGGGAAGTCCTGCGGCATCCCGTCCTCGGCGACCGACTTGCGGGACAGCGGGGTGACGGCGGACCAGAAGACGCCTTCGTACACGTTCTGGTCGAGCGGCTCACCCTTCCGGAGGCATTCGATCGCGCGGAAGTTCATGATGGCATCCATGCCGCCGTGACCGCCGTGCTTTTTCGCAATGTCCTGCATCCGTTTGAATAGGGGGTGGTCGAAGTGCTCGTAGAAGGCGTCGAAGCCTCCGCCCTCGATCCACGCATGGTAGTTCGAATGCTGGTTTGGCTTGTCCTCGGGAAGATCGAGCACCTTGCGCAGGGCGGGGGTGGCGTTCGTCCAAGTGTAGTCCAGCGCGATCCGGTTGGGGAAGCCGGCTCCGGTGCCCCGGGTCCCCTGGATCAGGTTGTGGCGGCTGTAGGGGCGTGGGCTGCTCTCGTCCCATTGGACCATGAGGGTGCGGCCCGCGGTGGTCTTGATGAGCGTGGTGTTGATGTCGCCGCCCTTGGAAAAGTCGAGCTTGGCCGACTTCGAGTCGGGGCCGAGCACTTCCCTGGCGTAGAGTTCGTGATTTCGTGCCGGCGACGAGAAGGAGACCAAACGCCGGAAGTTGTCGTCCTTGCGGGCAAGGTTCATGTACTGGGCGACCGGGCCGAGGCCGTGGGTCGGGTAGAGGTTGCCGTTCTCGTTGGCCCAGTGGAGCGTGCGCCATGATCCGGTGCCGCGCCCGTTTTCATACTGCCGCATCTGGCCGCGGAGTTCATGGATGTAGGCGGCCTCGCCGTGGAGGATTTCGCCGAAAACCTCCTGACGGCACATGTTGAGGAACATCAGTTCTTCCCGGCCGTAGTTGACGTTCTCCAGCATCATGCAGTGGCGTCCGGTCTTTTCCGACGTGTCGATGATCCGCCACATTTCCTCGATGCCGACGGCCAGCGGCACCTCGACGAAGGCGTGGGCACCGGCTTTCATCGCGTCGATGGTCATCGGCGCGTGCCATTCCCAGGGCGTGGCGATCCACACCGCGTCGGGCTTGGTCTCGGCGAGCATCTTTCGGTAGGCGTGCTTGTCACCGGAGTAGGTCTTGACGTTCTTGTGGCGCTCGGGGTCCTCCTTGAGGACGCGCTCCTTGGCCCGCTGGACCGCATCCTCGTAAAGATCGCAGATCCCGACGAACTCGGTCCCTTCCGCGGCAGCGGCATGGGCGAGATGGGTCGGTCCGCGGGCACCGACGCCGATGATCGCGACTTTGACCTTGTCCAGCTTCGGCGCCACGAAGCCGCCCATGTAGCGGGCGCCGGTCGGACGGGATGGGGCGGCCTGGGAGAGGCCGGGGATGGCGGCGAGTCCGGCACCGACGCCGCCAAGGGCCTTGAGGAAGCCCCTGCGGGACCGGGTTGCGTGTTCGCCGGGAGTGTGGGGTTGTTGATCGTTCATGTTCGTTCGGGATTGGTTTCAGAAAACAGCGGTGAGTGAGTCGAGTCGTTGCTTCATGTCATCCATCTGCCCTTCGATGGATTCCACAAGTCGAAGTTGGGATCGGCAGCGGTCGAGGTTGTGCCCGTCACGCTGGGTCTTGAAGTAAATATCGCCCTCGAGGAAGTCGGTCAGAAAGCGAATGCCGACCTCGAGGGTCATCAGCTTGCCCGAGACCGGCAGCAGTTCGATTTCCGATTCGGTGAGGAAACCGGACGCCCCCTCGAGGTAGCCGCGGGCGATCGCCTCGAAGTACTCCGGCCTCATCCGGATCTCGGACAAGTCCCTGCTGTCCTCCCGCGCGGGATTGGTGGCGGTGCGGATCATGTCGCCGAAGTCGTTGAGGGCCGTGCCCGGCATCACCGTGTCGAGGTCGATCACGCAGATGCCCTCGCCGGTCGCATCGTCGATCATGACGTTGTTGAGCTTGGTGTCGTTGTGGGTGATGCGCTCGGGAATGCGGCCGGACTCGAGGGCGTCGATGATGATGTCGGTATCGGCCTCCCGCTCGCGGATGAAGGCCATCTCCTCGGCCACCGCGCCGGCCCTGCCATGGGCGTCGGCTTCGAAAGCCCGGACCAGGTTCTCGAAGCGCTTCCGGGTGTGGTGGAAGTCGGGGATGGTCTCGGAAAGACGCCCGCCGGGCAGGTCGGCGAGCATCCCCTGGAACCGGCCGAAGGCGCGGGCCGCCTCGGTCGCCTGATCGAGGCTTCGGATGGCGTCGTAGGTGCGGGCATTCTCGATGAACAGGTAGCAACGCCAGTGATCCTCGCCGTCGACGTGCCAGTTCCGGAGGTCGCGGGTGGGGATGAGGGTGAGCGTTTGCCGCGAGGCGTCGAGGCCGCCGAGCTTCGAGCGTGAGTGCGCGCAGACCCGCTCGATGTTCCTCATCAGGGCGACCGGGTCCGGAAAGACGTGATGGTTGATCCTTTGGAAGATGTAGCGGACGCCGGTGCCGGCCTGGCTGAATCGGACGGCATAGGTGTCGTTGATGTGGCCGCTTCCGTACGGTTCCGCCGACTGGAAGTCGGCGGGGATCAGGAAGTTCGAAGAGATGGCTTCGAGGTCGTGCATGGGGCTCAGTTGGCGCGGGTCTTGTTGAACACGGAGAACAGCGCGAAGCAGCTGACGACCGCAACCGCGCCAAGGATGGTTCCCATCATCATCTTGCCGTAGACAAAGTTTCCGATGGCAAAGAGGGAGCAGTAGATCATGACCAGGCCGATGAACACGCAGAGGATCTCGTAGGGGAGTTCCCAGCCCTTGCCCTTGGCGGGACCCTCGAGATCGAGACCCTCGGATTCGGCTTCCTGGACGACCTTTCTCCAGCCGGGCCCGCCGGGACGGACCTTGGCATAGAAGTTCCGCAGGGTCTTCGTCTCGCACGGCTTGGTGACGAGCGTCGCGGTCAGCCAGGTGACGGTCGTGATCGCAACGGTGATCAGGAACTGCAGGCTGCCCCAGTCGAGCACGCCGAGTTTCACGGTCCCGACATCGACGAATTTCGGCACGATGAAGGTGACGGTGATCGCGGTCAGGGTGGTGACGATCATGGCCGAGATCTCCGAGACCGCGTTGACCCGCCACCAGAACCAGCGGAGGAGGTAGATCATCCCCGACCCGGCGCCGGAGAGGATCAGCAGATTGAAGGCCTGGGTGGCATCCTGCAGCACGGTCAGCGAGAGGAGTCCCGCCAGGAGCATCAGCAGCACGGTGCAGATCCGGCCGACGCGCACGAGTTCCTTCTGGGAGGCCTTGGGATTGACGAAGCGCTGGTAGAAGTCGTTGACGACGTAGGACGAACCCCAGTTGAGGTGGGTGCCGATCGTCGACATGTAGGCGGCGATGAGCGAGGCGACGACGAGGCCCAGCCATCCCGGGCCGAGCTTGGAGATCATCACCGGGTAGGCGATGTCGTGGCGCAGATACTGCTCGTCAACGCCACTCGCTGCCTCCGATCCGGCGAGGCTGGTGAGGCCGTCCTTCGAGCGCAGGAGAGCGCGGATTTCCTCGGTCTGCTCGGGCGTCAGCGAGGGGTCGCCGGCCTGATACTGGATCAGCAAACTCTCGTAGGGCGCGCTCCGGAGCGTGGCTGCGGCGGCCTCCCGCTCTTCCGGCCGGTCCATCGGATAGATGACCAGCGAGGCGAGGGCGACAATGATCCATGGCCACGGGCGCATCGCGTAGTGCAGGAAATTGAAGAGCAGGGTGGCACCGATGGCGTTCTTCTCGTCCTTGGCGGCAAGCATGCGCTGGGCGACATAGCCGCCGCCGCCGGGTTCGGCACCCGGATACCAGGCGGCCCACCACTGCACGGCGAGGGGGATGAAGAGCAGCGGGACCCATTTCGAGGCGTCGCCGAAATCGGGGAAGATGCGGAGCTTGTCGGCGATCGGCGAGTCGGGTCCGACCAGTCCGGCGAGGCCGCCGATTTCCTGCACCGCCGGCTGTTGTACCGCCACGTAGGCGGCATAGACCGCTCCGAACATGGCGATCGAATACTGGAAGAAGTCGGCCCAAATCACGCCCTTCAAGCCGCCGATGGCGGCGTAGAGCACCACGAAGATCGAGGCATAGACGACGGTCTGAAGCGGGGTCAGGTTGAGCATCACACCGCCGATCTTGATCGCCGCGAGGGTGACCGTTCCCATGATGAGGATGTTGAAGAGGAAGCCGAGATACAGGGACCGGAATCCGCGGAGGAAGGCCGCGCCCTTGCCCGAGTAGCGGAGCTCGTAGAACTCGAGGTCGGTCATCACCTCCGATCGGCGCCACAGTTTGGCGTAGATGAAGACGGTGACCATGCCGGTGATCAGGAAGGCCCACCACGCCCAGTTCTTCGAGACGCCGTCCTCGCGCACCATGCCGGTGACCAGGTTCGGCGTGTCGCAGGAGAAGGTGCAGGCCACCATAGAGATGCCCAGCAGCCACCACGGCATGCCACGGCCTCCGAGGAAGAATTCCTGGGTGTTCTTGCCGGCCGTCCGGGAGGCGACGAAGCCGATGCCGAGGACGACGGCGAAGAAGATGCCGATGATGGTCCAGTCGATGGATTGCAGGCTCATGATGGAGTTGTGGGAGGGAGACGGTGGGTTGTCGGACGTGGGTCCGTCACGGCAGGACCGGGAGGCTGGCCGCGGCGATCGCCTGGCCGTGGCGCTTCATCTTTTCATCGGGCGTGCTGATCTGGAGCGTGGAGGCGAGGGCCGGGAATTCGTCGCGCAGCACGGTGTCGGCGTGCTCGATGATCAGGTCGCCGCCCTTGCCGCTCATCACGCGGCCCAGCAGCAGCAGATGCCGGATTTCGTAAAAGCGGGCGAACTGCGGGATCGAGTATCCGAGGCAGGTGCCGATGGTGCGGTAGATGGCGGCGGCGCGGTCGTCTCCGGCCTCCATGAACTCCTGGACCTTCACAAGCTGCTCCGGTTTGCCCAGTTCGGGATCGATCTCGAGGCCGGAGGCGGGGATGAGGCGGGAGACGCCCTGCTGGCTGAAATACTGGACCGCGCAGCCGATGTCGCCGGACCACTCGTCGGCCGGCGCATTCTCGCGATAGTCGATGGGCACGAACGCAAGTTCGGAAAGCCAGTCGGTGATCGATCCGTCGCCGTCGACGTAGCCTGCCGCCGAACTGGTGCCCATGGCGAAGCCGAGGACGGCGCCGTCCTTCATCGACATCGATCCGGCGAGAGCGGTCACGTCGCCATCATTGACGACCCGGATGGGCACGTCGTTCCACTCGCGGGCGATATCGAGGAAGATGTTCTCGACACGGTCCTTGAAAAGCTCGTCGGGCACGCCGCGGAACAGCGACGCCACGCGGACCCGGTTGTCGACGTAGACACCGGCGGCCGATCCGCCGATCGCATCGACCCGCGGCAGGTGCGCGGCGGCGCGCCGGAGGCTGTCCATGATGCCCTCGTAGTGGTACGATGGATCCTTCTGAAAATAGGGGTCCCAGGGGATCTCCTCGGAGAAGACCACTTCGCCGTCGATCAAGGCGGCACACTTGCGGTCCGAGCCACCGAGGTCGAAGCCGATCCGGCAGCCCTTGAGGGCACTGTCGGTTCCCCTTGCGGAAGCGGTCGAGGGCGGGGAGTCCGACGATCCGGACGAGGCATCCTGAATAGTGAGGGCTTCACCGAAGACCCGCTCCACGAAGTCGGCATCGAATGCCCGCCCGCCGCCGGGAGCGTAGGCTTGCTGAAGTTCGTCGCAGAGTTCAGCACATCCCTTCAGGCGGACCCGGCTGCCGCCGCGGCCCCACAACAGGAACTTGATGGTCCGTTCGAGGTGATGGCGATTGAGTTCGTGAAATTCGGGGGTGTCGGGCAGAAGTGCATCGTCATGCCGCGTCCCGGCACCGTCGGGCCGCAGCAACTCGATCTCGATGGGACGGGTGCCGTGCTCGTCGCCGAGGCTCCGGTACTGGCGCGTCCACAAGGATGCGGGAAGGAACTCCGGGTCGAGCTCCGGTCGGTGCGCGGCAGGGGTGGGAAGAAGTGCTTTCACGTTGGATGGTTCCGTTCTCGGAATGGTCTGAAGGAATGAATTTGAAGGTTCGCCCGTCGAGAACCTTCCTGACAGTTCGAAGGATGGAAATAGTTCCGGTGTTGATAGCCGATCGGCTTGCGTAGCGACTATCTTTTTCGGCTTTCTATTTGTTTTATTCGGTGAAATCCACGGTTGGCGTCGGCGTTCCCGGTGTGGATCGGGCGGCGTTTCCTTCATCTGCGGGAGCCGAGGCTGGCTCGGCAGGGAGCGCTTCGTTCAGTCTTTGATCATTCTGGAAGCGAGTTGGTGGCACAGCAGCAGGGCCCGGGGGTGGTGGAAGAAGGATTTCCAGAGCGAGCCCTTGAGGTTGGAGGAGGGTCGGCCATCCTGGTGCAGGTATCCGTACCATTCACCGTGTTCGGGGTCGCTGAAGTGATCGAAGGCCCAGAGCTGGCAGTGCCGGTGCATGGCGAGATAGCCGGTCTCGCCAGTGAGTTGGTGGGCCATGAGGGTCGCGATCAGCGCCTCGTCGTGCGGCCACCAGAATTTCATCGCATGCCAGTATTCCTGAACCGGTCGGTCGAAGACGTCGCGGAAGTAGAAAAGACCGCCGTGTTCCCGGTCCCAGCCGCGCCCCCACATCCAGTCGAACATGTCGCAGCCGAGCTTCGCCAGGCGTGAATCGCCCCGGCGGCGGGCCTCCTCCATGATGAACCACGCGCCCTCGATCGCGTGGCCGGGATTCAGGGTGCGCCCGTCGAAATGATCGGAGATCGAGCCGTCGGGAGCGACGTTTTCCATCACCACGCGGAGGTCGGGTTTGACGAAAAGCGTTTCGATTTCCTCGAGGCAGCGGTCGATCCAGGCGCTGATCTCGTCGTTCTTGCCGAGGCGGAGTTCGAGTTCCTGCGCGGTGACCAGGGTGATCATGCGCGGCCCGAGGGAGGTGAGGGGGCGGGCCTCGGTGAACTTCGGCGGGATGCGGCCCGGGGTGAAGTGCCAGTCGGTGAAGCGATCGAAGAGTGCGCGCGCCTTGGTCGCCGATTCATCCGATCCGGTGGCCGCGGCATGCGCGGCGAAGGCGATCGAAGCGAAGCTCTCCGAATAGGCGTAGCGCCGCTTGCGGATCGGGGTGCCGTCGCGGGCGACATGGAAGAACAGGCGTCCGTCTTCGGGGTCGGTGCACTTCTCCTCGAGGAAGCGCAGGCCGCTTTCCGCCCAGGCAAGCCACTCGGGACGGCGCTCGATCTCCAGGTAGAGGGTGAGCAGCATCCAGCTCATGCGGCCCTGCGCCCAGACCGACTTGTCGCTGTCGACCAGGGTGCCGTCGCGATCGAAGCAGTGGAGGAATCCACCGTGCTGCTCATCGACCGCGCGGGGGAACCAGAACGGCAGACAGTCGTCCCGGAGCTGGCGCAGGTAGAAGTCGGCGAGGTCCGCGCTCACGGCTGGAGGACAGGAGAGTCGAATTTCTCGTGAAGCGACTCGAGTTGGGCGGGGCTTGGGTTTGCGAGCGGCAGCCGGGCCGGGCCGAGCGGCACGCCTTGCCATTCCATGATGGCTTTGACGGCGCCGAGATAGCCCACCGCGGCGAGTGCCTCGATCAGTTCGATGGCTTCCCGCTGGAGCCGGGTGGCGGTCTCAAGGTCCCCGTCCTCGAAAGCCTGGATGAGCCTGCGATAGAGCGGGGCGGCGAAGTTGTAGGAAGAGCCGACCGCACCCCTGGCTCCGGCCTGGAGCGCGGCGAGGAGTTGCTCGTCGATGCCCCAGGGGATGTCGAAGTCGCCGACCTTCAGGCAGCGTGAGTAGTCATCGAGATCGTCGTTGGTGAACTTGACGCCGGCGAGGTTGGGAATGCGTTCCGGGGCTTTGGCGAGGAACTCGCGCATGGGCAGGCAGACCCCGGTGAGTGCCGGGATGTCGTAGTAGTAGAAGGGCAGGCCCGGCGCCGCACCGGCGATCAGGGCGCAGCAATCGATCAGGGTGTCGAGGTCGTCGGGCTTGTAGTAGCTCGGGGCCAGGGCCGCCACGGCGTCCAAGCCCAGATCCGCGGCTGCGGCGGCGAAGACCTTGGCGTCCTCGAGGCAGTTCGAGCCGGCGTGGGCCACCACGGTGAGGTCGTGGGCCGGAGCCGCTTCCGCCCAGGCGCGGAAGACGGCGAGGCGTTCGTCGCGGGTCAGCGAATGGCTTTCCCCGGTCGAGCCGGTGATGAAGACCGTGCGGATCCCGTTCTTCGAGAGGTGGGCGGCCTGAAGGGGAACCACCTCCGGCGCAAGGGATCCGTCGGGATGGAAGGGTGTGTGGGTCGCGGCGACGAGCCCGTGGAGTGGGATGTTCATGGGTGGTGAAGGGAAAGTCCGGGATCCGAGCGCCCGGTGAGGACGAGGCTGGCCAGCCAGCCGACGAGGGAGCAGGCGGCAAAGCCGATGAAGGCATAGAGCAGCCCGCTGACCGGAGCCTTGGAGAGATGGAGCGAGAGCACCGTGGCCAGGCCGGCGAAGGCACCGAGGAGCGCGCCGCTGCCGTGAGCCCGGCGGGTGAAGATGCCGAGCGCGAACAGCCCGCCGAGCGAGCCGGCGGTCAGGCCGATCATGGTGTTGAAGGTCTTGAACGCCGACTCGATGTTCGATTGCGCCATGGCGATGGCGATGCCGACACCGACGACTCCCGCCACGACGACGACGGTCTGGGCGCTGCGCAGATAAGTGCGGTCGTTTCGTCCGGGTCGCAGCAGGCGGCTGTCGAGATCCTTGACGAAGGTGGTGGCCACGCTGTTCAGCGAAGAGGACACGGTGGACTGCGCCGCGGCGAAAATGGCGGCGATCACCAGGCCCGAGATCCCGACCGGAAGCTCGCGGACGATGTAGAAGGGCAGGATGGAATCGGAGGCCGGAAGGGTGGCGTCGAGACGCCCGGGGTGGGTCTTGTAGAAGGCGTAGATCGCCGTTCCGAGGAGGAAGAAGACCAGGGACCCGAAGACCGACATCCACATCGTGACCTTCAGCGATTTCCGGGCGGCGTTCAGGTCGCGGGTGGTCACGTAGCGCTGCACGACGTCCTGGCTGGAGGTGTAGGGCACCAGCGAGTTGAAAAAGAAGGCGACGAACAGCACGACGACCGAGGTGGTCCCGTCGGCGATGCTGAAGGAATCCCAGCGCAGGTTCTCGAAGAGCTTGTGGTCGGTCCGGGCAATCTCGGCCACGCCGGCGAAGCCGCCCTCGACATGGCCGACCGCGAGGCCGAAGCACAGCAGCGCACCGGCCATCAGGACGATGGCCTGGATGGCGTCGGTCCAGACCACCGCTTCGATCCCGCCGATCACGGTGTAGATGATGCACAGCACGCCGATGACGATGATCGCCGTGACAACCCCGATGTCCGACACCGCGGCGAGCGCCAGCGCCGGCAGGTAGAGCACGATGGCGATCCGCCCGAGGTGGAAGGCGGTGAAGGAGAGTGAGGCGAACAGGCGGCAGGGGAGGGAAAAGCGCTTCTCAAGGTACTCGTAGGCCGAGGTCAGGTCGAGCTTGCGGAAGAACGGCAGGTAAAAGACGGCCACGATGGGGACGATCAGCAGGATCGGCAGCTGGCCGATGTACCACGAGATGTCGGTCTGGTAGGCGCGGGCCGGGATGCCCATGAAGGTCAGCGCGCTGAGCATGGTGGCGAAGATCGAGAGGCCCGCCACCCATGCGGGCACCCGCTGGCCGCCGCGGAAGTAGGCTTCGGTCGATGCCGAGGCCTCGCGTTTCATGAAGAACACTCCGACGCCGATCATGCCGGCGAGATAGATGGCGACCACCGACCAGTTGAACGCGCCGAACGCGGTCTTTGAGACCTGCGGGGCGGCCAGCAGCACCTGCGGAGAGCGAACCGCGGGGCGCACCTCGCCGGTCGGCACGACGAAGCCGCCGGACCACCCGATGACCGGCGTGGTCACCGGTGACAGCATCGGGCCCGGCAACTCCGAGGAGGGTGCCCAGGTGTCCGTGACCGTGTCGTAGGCGAGGATCCCGCGGGTGAATCCGGGGTGATCCGATTTCGGCTGGAAGTCGACCAGTGTGCCGTCGTCGCCGCCGATCACGAGCAGGTGCGAGGCTCCCACCGCGGGCGCGGGAGACGGCGCGGCGACGGCGGGGCGGGGGAGGTCGGCGAGGCGGGTCCAAGTATTAGAGATGTCGTACTTCCAGGCGTCGTGCAGGTAGGTGCGGACCGGGTTTCCCCGGGGATCGGCGGCGAGCGACGCACCGGAGAAGACGAAGAGCGAATCGGCCCGGCTGCCGGCCACCGGAAGGATCCGGCCGGGGCCGGGGAGTGGCTCGAGGACGGTCCATTCGGATCCGTCGAAGGCGAAGTGCTGGCTCGAGGCACTGGTGGCGTCGGGCGAGACCGAGCCGCCGATGATGTGGACGGTTTCCCCGACCAGGGAGCCGGCCATGTTGGCGAGCGGCACGGGGAGTGGCGGCAGCGGCACGGTTTCGATTTCCGAGCCTTTTGCCCGCAGCAGGAAGACCTCGCGATGATGGCGCTGCGAATCGGAGCCGCCGATGCAGAGCACGCCCCGCGGCGTGGTGATCGACACGCCGTAGCCGAGCGGGCGGGGAAGGCGGCCGGCCTCGCGCCATTCGGTGCCGCTCTCGGGCAGCACGAAAATCCGGTCGTGCCAGACCTTTTCGCCACCGGCCCAGGGGGCGCCGTCGGGAAAATTCGCCCCGCCGGCCACGACCAAAGAACCTTCCGAAACCCCGGCAAACGCCCCGGCGAAGCCGTGCTCGTCCGGCAGCGGCGGGAGTTCCGACCACGACAGCGCGGCCCTTGCCGGAAGCAGGGAAAGCAGCATCAGGACGGTGGCGGCAGTGCGCAGCATGGTTGGGAAACTGGTGGAGGGTGACGGAAACTGACAAGGTTGGAGAATTCGGGCGCTCTGGTTGGCTGAGCCGACCGGATGGCGGTTGGTTGTCAGCGCGGATGCGTCCAAGATAGCATTTTGCTTTCCGATGAGCGGCCGAGAGGTGCCTTACGGATCATGCTCCCGGGCATCGGGTAGATGCACTACACTTCCCTCGTGAAACGTCTGCTTCCCCTCCTGCTTCTGGCCCCTTTTCCCTTTCCGCTGCGCGCTCTCGACGGCGTCGGCTGGAACGAGGACAATGCGGTCTTCAAGCCGGCCTCCGATTTTGAAGGGAAGATCGACGCCTTTCTCGGCGAACCGTCCTTTGGCATGAAGGCGCTGTTTGCGAAGGACCGGTTTCCGAATGTGGTGGTCGCCACCGATGGCTCGGTGCTGGCGGTTTTCGGCGGGGTCGGTCTGCGGCGCAGCACCGATGGGGGCGAGACGTGGAGCGATCCGATCCCGGTCGCCAAGGGATTCATGGGGGGCGGGGTGACCGTGGACGAGGTTTCCGGTGAGATCTTCGCCTTCGTCGAGGCCGACCATCCCCCGGCACCGCTGGCGGTGTTTGCCTCGAAGGATCACGGGGTCAGCTGGGAAAAGAGGGGGGCGACGATTCATCCCAACTCGATGGGGCACGTCCCCTCGATGCACATGAACGAGCATGGTATCTGCCTCCGCCACGGCCGCTACAAGGGCCGCCTGATCCGGCCGACGCGCTGGTACGGGCGGCACAACTACCCCCGCGGGATTTTCCACACCCACTACACCAACGCGATGTTCAGTGATGACGGCGGACGTTCATGGAAGGCATCGGAGCCGGTGCCGGTGATGGGGACGGGCGAGGCCTGCATCGTCGAGCTTTCCGACGGCTCGCTGCACTACAACACCCGGCGGCACTGGGCGCCGACGAAAGAGGACTCGCTGTGGCGCTGGAGCGCGGTGAGTCGCGACGGCGGCGCGACCTGGGTCGATCCCGAGCGCTCGTCGGTCCTGCCCGACGGCAATGCCGACAGCGCTTACGGGCTGATGGGTGGTCTGGTCCGCCTGCCGGTGCTGGGGCGTGACGTGTTGATCTTCAGCAACATCGCCAGCGCCAGCGGCCGGAAGAACGGGCACGTCTGGACAAGCTTCGACGGGGGCCGGACGTGGCCGGTGCGTCGCCGGGTGTTTGAGGGGAGGTTCGCCTATTCCTCACTCGATGCCGGCCGTCCCGGGACGCCGTCGGAGGGCTGGATCTACCTGCTTTTCGAGGGCGGACCCGAAGGGGCCGGCACCATCGCTCGCTTCAATCTCGGCTGGGTTCTCGACGGCGAGAAAACCGGCGACGGGGAGGTCCCGGACTGGGCACGGCCTTAGTGTAGTGCGTCCAACAGCTTGGGAGTTTTTGGGAACCGCAGATTAAGGGGATTACGCGGATCTTCAGAGATCCATAAATCTGCGTAATCCTTTAAATCCCCTCAATCTGCGGTCAACGGCGCGACCCATCCCGACAGAACAGTGGATCGTCGGTGAGGCGGACTGCACCAGGAGCACCGAGCCTTCTTCTGGTTTTCTTGTCAAACCGGTTGCGTTCTGGCGGGGAATAGCCCATACCGCATCCATGGAGGGGGTATGGATGCCGCAGCGGGGCAGCTTGGTCGCCGAGTGCGTGCGCGTGATGCGGCTGCGAATCGAGGCGGGTGAGTGGTCGAATTTCCTGCCTGGAGAGAGGCGTCTTGCGGAATTGCTGCAGGTCGGACGGGATACGGTGCGCCTGACCCTGGCGGAACTGGAGCACGAGGGCCTGCTTGCTCCCGCCGAGGCGGGCAAGCGCCGGCGTGTCGCGGGCGGGCGGAGGAAGTCGCCGGTGGGTGTGGCGAAGAGCCTGCGGATCGGCATGCTATCGCCCCAGCGACTCGAGCGCCTCAGTCAGCCGATGCTGTTGGAGGTCGACCACATCCGGCGGGCGCTCGCTGAGAAAGGGGGAAGCTTCGAGGTCTTCGCCCCCGGCTGGTATGAATCCAATCAACCAGGGCGCCGTCTCGATGGGTTTATCGAGGGGGAACGCCGCGGGGCGTGGATCCTGCATCGTTCGAGCGGCCCGGTGCAGCGCTGGTTCGCCGACCACCGGATGCCTTGCCTGGTGAGGGGAACGCCGTACGAAGGAGTTTCTCTGCCGTTTCTCGATATCGACTGGCAGGCGACCGCCCGCCACGCGGCGGGCATGCTGTGGCGGATGGGCCATCGCAAGATCGGGGTGATGACCCCGCCCGACCGCCTCCGCGGCGTGGAGGCCGCGCTCAAGGGTGCGAGGGAGACGGGTGAAGAGGCTTTCGAGGTGATGGAACTGGCGGAGAACGGGACGACGGCGGGAATCGAGCGCCTGTTCGTCCGGGCGATGCGGCTCAAGGAGCCGCCGACCGCCCTGATCGCGACGCGTGCCCGGCAGGTGGCGACGCTTTTCGGCTGCGCGGCGAGGGCGGGCCTCCGGGTACCGGAGGACCTGAGCCTGGTGTCACTGGCCCGCGAGCCGTTTCTCGAGTACCTGGTCCCGGAGGTCACCGGCTACCTTTCCGATCCCGCCGTGGTGGCAAAGCAGGTCGTCCGGCGGCTTGAGCAACTCGTTGCCGGGAACGCCAACCCGGGAGGCAATCCCTGGCTGGTGCCCGAGGTCGTCAAGGGAGGATCGGTGGCCCCGCCGCGGGAGAAATAGGACTTGCCGTTCATCAGTATTGGGCGCGGCATCGGCACCCGGGTGGCAACACGTGGCACCGTCAGCGTCACGGGACCCCGTTGGTTTGCGGAATCCCAGGCTTTTCGGACAAGTTGCTTGATCCAGAGGGAAGATGCCCGAGGTTTGCTTCAATGTCGCGAGTCGGTCGTCATATCCTCGATGCTCAGGAGGCGAGGCTTCGCCAACAGCGGCGCGTGAGCAGCATCAGCAGCATCGTGATCGGCCTGTTGGTGGTGGGGTTGGTGATGCTGGTCCTCGCCTTTGTGCTTCTTCCGGCGCTGAACCGCGAGAATCCACCGATCGTCTCCTACGCCGGGCCGCAGAGCGAGAACGAGGAGGTGAAGCAAAAGACGAGGTCGCAGATGAAGGCGAAACCGTCGGCTCCGTCGATGTCGGCGGCCAAGGCGATCGTCGCCGACGCCGCCTCGCCGACCGCAATCCCCGTGCCGGAGGTGGATGTCAGCGAGCTTTCTCCCGACTTCGGATACGGCGACGACCTCGGGCAGGGCTGGGCCGATGGCACGATCGATGGCATGGGTGGGGGCGGAACGACCTTTTTCCGGCAGAGCGTCGCGGCGCAGCGGGTTTGCTACGTGATCGACTACTCGGCCTCGATGCGCGGGGAGCGCGATGGCTTGATGAGGGCCGAGCTGGAAAAATCGATCAGCCAGATCGGTCCGGGCATGGCCTATCAGATGATCTTCTTCGCAGGCCCTGCCTGGGTGGCGGGGAGCGAGGTGAAGATGCAGGGCAACAAGACCGCGACCGTCACTTACAAGGGCAGGGACTACAAGTGGAAGACGACCGGTGGCGCGCACGCCTGGGAACCCGTCGGCAAGGAACTCAAGCCGGATTGGCTTTCGGGCGACGGGAGCCGTTCCAAGTCCCTCAAGCACGTCAAGGAGACGAAGCTGGTGTGGGGGACGGATTGGGAGGATGCGCTCCTGATGGCGCTCGACATGGAACCGGCTCCCCAGATCATTTTCTTCATGACCGACGGATCCACGGGGGGGAACATGGTCAAGTTGGCCGAGGATCTCGGGCGGAAGGCCAAACGAACCCACACCATCATCAATACCGTGGCGATGATGCAGCCGAAGGCTGAGGGCGCCATGAAGGAACTCGCGAAACGGACCGGGGGTCAGTTCAGCATCGTCCGGAAGGGCGGCAAGGTGGACCTCGTTCCGGTCGACTGAGGAGCCTACGCCGGCTGTTGCTGCGAGATGCAGTGCAGCGAGCCACCTTCCTCGACCAGTTCGAGGCAGTCGATTCCGGCGACGGTTCGGTCTGGGAACAGTTCCTTCAGGATCCCGAGCGCGCGATCGTCGTTGCGCTTCTGCCGGAAGGTCGGGACCAGCACCCCGCCGTTCACGATGAGGAAGTTCACATACGATGCAGGTAGTACCGGGAGCCGCCAGCCCGGGACCTCACAGGACTCGGGAAGCGGGATCTCGTGGATCTGGAACGACCGACCGTCCGGACCGCGGAAACCACGGAGTCGCTCCAGGTTGGCGGCGAGGGTTTCCCGGTCCGGCGAACTGGCCGAGGTTGCGGCTACCAGCGTGTGGTCGTCGGTGAAGCGAACCAGGTCATCGACATGGCCGTCGGTGTCGTCACCTTCGATGCCCTTTTCCAGCCACAGAATCTCCCGGACGCCGAGGTGATCCCGCAAGCGCGACTCGATGTCGTCCCGGCTCAGGCCGGGGTTGCGGTTGGGGTTGAGAAGAACCGCCTCGGTGGTCAGGAGCTGGCCCCGGCCATTGACCTCGATTGCGCCGCCCTCGAGAACCATTCCGGCCTCGAAGCGGCGCAGGCCGAGCGAGTCGGCCACCCGACGCGGAATCCGGTTGTCGGAGTCCCACGGGGGAAATTTTCCACCCCATGCGTTGAACTCCCAATCGGTGATTGCGACCTCGCCGGTGGCACCATTCCGCACGAAGATCGGGCCGTGGTCCCGGCACCACACATCGTCGTGGGCATGATCGAAGAGCTCGATCCGCTCCGGCACGGCCCTGGCGGTCTCACACAGGGAGCGGATGCGCTGGTGGTTCGAGGAGGTGGCGTTGATCCGCACGAGTTCAAACGCCGAAATGGCCGCCGCGATTTCGGCAAACCCCGCCTCGATGCGGTCCCGCTTGGAGCCGCCCCAGTGACGCGGATCGGGGACCGGCCACGAGAGCCAGACCGCCTCCTGCGGTGCCCATTCCGGGGGCATGGCAAACCCCAGTTCGGCCGGGGTCATGGCGTTCCGGCTGTCCAGCGTTGGCCCAACCCGGCGTAGGCATCAATCCGGCGATCCCGGAAGAACGGCCAGATGCGCCGGAACTCTTCGACCTGACCCAGGTCGATCTCGTGGATGAGGACTTGTTCGTCGCCGGTTTCGGCGCGGGCGACGACCTCGCCGTAGGGATTGGCGATGAAGGATTGTCCCCAGAACTCGGTGCCGTCTTCCGTGCCCACCCGGTTGATCGCGGCGACGAAGCAGCCGTTGGCCACCGCGTGACCGCGCTGGACGGTCTCCCAGGCGCAGTGCTGGGCCTTTCCAAGGCTGTCCTTCTCGCTCGGGAGCCAGCCGATGGCCGTGGGGTAAAGCAGGATCTCGGCACCTCCGAGGGCCATCAGGCGGGCCGCCTCCGGAAACCACTGGTCCCAACAAACGAGGACCCCGATGCGCCCGTGGCGCGTGGACCACACCGGCCAGCCGGAATCGCCCGGCGTGAAGTAGAACTTTTCCTCGAACCCGGGGTCCTGGGGGATGTGGCTCTTGCGGTAGCAGCCCAGCATCGTGCCATCGGCATCGTGGACCACCGCCGTGTTGTGAAACACCCCGGCACCGCGTTTCTCGAACAGGGATGAAACGATGACCACCCCGAGTTCCGCGGCAAGCGCGCCGAGCCGGTCGGTGTAATCGTTGGGGATCGGATCCGCGAGGTCGAAGCGCGCCGGATCCTCGGTGGTGCAGAAGTAGGGCGTGAGGAAGAGCTCCTGGGTCGCGATGATCGCGGATCCCCCGGACGCGGCCTTTCGGATCAGTGACTCATGGTGCTCGAAGGCACCGTCTTTGGTGGGAAATCCCCGGGACTGGAGCAGGGCCAAGCGCGGCATGCACACAGTCTGCATGGATGCCGCGTCGCCTTCCAAGTGGGAAAGTCCGCCAGGATCAGAGGTGGCTCAGGGCGTCGGCCACCAGAAGGCTGAGCTCGGCGATGCTTTTCGGCAGGGGCGCGGTGTGCACCACATAGCCCTGGTCATTGATCGCGGCGAGGGTGGCATCGGTGAAGTTGAGCACCACCTTGGGAGCGGCGATCTGGTCGGCGGACGCGAGGTCCGTCACGGCCACCACGCTGTCGGCCTCGAAGGAGCGGGAGTGGGCGAGGGTGTCGGCGAGTCCCGCGGGACTGTCGACGAGAACGATCATGGTGGGGGCGCTGACCGGGGTGGAAACGCCCCTGAACGATTCGGCGTTGGTGCGCCCACGGTCATGACCGACGATGGGAGTCAGAACTCCGAACACGATGAGCGCTGCGGCCGCCAAGCCGAAGGCGGGAGTCCGGACGAGGCCGCGGAGGCTGGCGAGCCAACGCCGCTGGCGGCTCGGTTCGATCACGATGCGTTGCGTTGCGAAGCGCTGGTTGAGATCGTGAAGGAGTCCGGCGGGTACGCTGGGAACGGGCTCGTCGGGCTTCAGGCGCAGACTTCCCTCGAGGATCCGGCGGATTGACTCAAGTGGGGGTGAAAGTTCAAGTTTCATGGCTAGTCCTCCAATCGTAGAAATTCGTAACTGTTTTCAATCAACCAAAGTTTTTCGAATTTTTTCCAACGCGGTCTGGATCCGCTCGTTCAGGACCCGGCGGCGGGTCGAGGCAGAGGCGGAGCGCTTGAGGCCGTACCGGTGGCAGAAATCCTGTTCTTCGATCAACTCCTGGATGGTCGCCGCCTGGGCGACGAAGAGGGTGTAGACGAGATCCCACTCGTCGGAGTCCAGGACCTCCCGGCATTCCTTGTAGATGTGCTCGAAAGTCGGCGCTTCGGGATCCGCCGATGGATCCTCGAACTGCAGCGGGCGCTCGGAGTCGTCGGTGAGCGCATCAAAGCTCTCGCCGTCGTTGGGCCGGTTTTTCAGCGTGGTGCGGCGCCGCTGCCAATCGATCGCCCGGAAGCCGACGATCCGGAGGTGGAGCGGAATGAGCTCCTCGAAGACGGTCGGATCGAGGATTGGCGCCTTGTTGTCAGAGTTTCGCACCTTGGCGAGCTCGACGAGGGCATCCATGAACACCTCTTCGGCATCGTGGCCGGAAATGCCCTTGCGCTGGAGTGTGCGGAGGGCGAGCGGCTTCAGGAGGTCGGGAAGGCCGTTCCACTCGCGGTCGTTGAAGCCACGATCCGGGTCGTAGCGCTGCAGCCGGTCGAGATCCAGATTCCGCTCGTAGCGTCGATCCTCAGGATCGTGGTGCAGCTGTGGATCCGCGTCGCTGCGACGCTTGGCGGCGACCAATTCGCGCGTCGCTTCCCCCGCAATCTCGATCGCACGGGCGGTGAAGGCAACTTCATCGTCAAACGACTCGAACTCAAAGGACGCATTGCGGATCGCCTGCTCGGCGATGCGCTCGGCCTCTTCTTCGGTAATCAGAACGCCTTCGACAGGCCGGCGGGCACGAGTCCAGCAGGCCTGCCAGCAACGTTCCAACTGTTCGGGACAAACAGCGGGGGTCATGGCTGGAACGCCACCATGAAATATTAAAATAAAGAGAGTTCAAGCATTCAATTTAGATTTATTTTCAGCCAAACCGTTCAAAAGTTCTCAAAATTAGCTTCAAATGCTTAAAACTAAAGCTTTTCGGGGCGAGCCCGGAGCCTGCGGATGAGTCGAATCGCGGCGATGATTGCCAGGAGAATCACGCCAAGCAGCCCGAGCCAGAGCGGGGATCGTCGTTTGGCGGGTTCGATCGGGCCGCCTGTCTGCAGAGGGTGGTGCTGGGTCATGAAAAACGGAGCGTAGCGGAGCACTGCCTGTTCGAAGTCCGGATCGTCGGGTGACGGGATCCGCTCGGCCTGGGCCTGCCACAGGCTCTGGGCCGAGCGGTCGGAGTGGACGGCGAGCTCGTAGAAGCGGCGCATGAAATCGGGGGTGGAGAGGTCGGAGACCGGCCACAGGGCGACCACCACCTCGCGGGCACCGGCGGTGGCGAAGGCTCGCTGCAGGCCGAGCACGCCTTCGCCATCCACCGAGGTGCCGAGGCCGGAGTCGCACGAGGAAAGGGTGACCAGCCGGGTCTGGCCCAGCGGGAGCCGCGCAATTTCCCCGGGGAACAGCAGATCGTCATCGGGGGTTTCGCCGGGGACTCCGCTCACCGTGGTCAGTCCGCGATGGAGCACCAGGCCGCTGGCGAGGAGCTGGTCGGATTCCAGGTCGAAGTCGACCGGCGCCCCCGAGCGGGTGTCGCCGACGAAGAAGGCGTGTCCGCCGAAGTGCAAAACACCCGGATTCCCGGGGAGGGCGGTCACCGCGGGTTCCGTGACCTCGTCATCCTCCAGAAAGAGGGATCCTCGGGGCGCGACCTTGCGGATGGCTTTTGCCTCCTTTGAGGTCCCGGGGAGCGGGCCCAGGCGACCGAGGATTTCGCCGAGACGGCTTTGCCCGGTGGGCGCCTCCGGTGTCCGGGGGTAGTCGGAAATCGTGAGCACCGTCCATGGCACATCCGCGATTGGGGGCAGCTCCCGGGCATCGAGGAGATCGCGGCCACTCGCGACCCGGGTGATCTGCTTGTAGCGGTGGCAGAGGGTGCGGCCCTCGTGGTCGAGCAGGGCGGGAAGCGGGAGGAAGTGGGAGGTGCTGTCGAGGGAGACGGCGAGATGCTGGATTTCACCCGGGATCCGGTCATCGATGGGTGCCCAGAACTGCTGGTAAAGGAAACCCAGGATGCCGGCCAGGGTCAGGGCGGGGGCCGGCGAATCATCACCGCCGAGCTGCGCCGCATTCCAGTCGAGCCTTTCCTTGAAGGCTCCCAGCCAGCGTTGGAGATCATCGGCATCGGCAAGCTCGATCCATTGGGGCTCGCCGCCCGCCACCAGCAGAATCGCTCCGTAGCGTTCCGCCTCGCCGACCCGCACCGATTGGTAGCGGCAAAAGTCGATGAAGGCGGAGCCGGGGGGTAGCGATGCCGAGAGGTCCTGCCAGCGGGGGGCGGTCGACGGGCTTGCACCGATCAGGGAGTCGAGCAGCCGGGCCTTGCTCGCGATCAGGGTGTCGGCGATCAGCCGGGCATCGCCGATCTCGCAGGGCAGCGATATCAGGTCGAAGCGTTCGAGGAAGTTCAGGCGTTCGGTCTCGCTGCCGCTTTCGACGAGGCGCTCAAGCAAGGCGAGGCCGGCGGCGGTGGCCTCGCGCGCGATCGTTCCGGCATCCGGCAGGTCGTCGAGGATGGCGTTGACCGCCAGTTCGCGCCGGGTCTCGGCCACCCGGAGATGGATTTCGGGAAGATGCAGCTTCTGGACCCGTCGCGCGGCGAGCAGTTCTTCCCTCGCCTGCCCGAGCAACCCTTCCTGCTGGAGGGCGACGCCGAGATTGTGGTGGATGCCGGCCAGCGCGGGGTGTTGATCGCCGAGGCTTTCGGTGATCAAGGCTCGCGCTTCGCGGAAGGCTTGAGCCGCCTCCCCGGGCTGGCCGAGCGAGAGCGCCAGTGCGCCCATGTTGTTGATGTAGGGGATGGCCCGGATCGGGGTATCGGCCAGGAGCGTGCGCGCGTCGTCGGCGACGCTCTCGGTCGCCAACACGGCCTCATCGGTGAGGCCGAGCCGCAGTTGGGCGAGGGCCCGCTGGGACCGGAGCGAAAGGCGCAACTCCGGTTGCTGGAAGTCGGTCGCGAGCGCCTCGTCGAAGTAATCGATCGCCCGGGCGTGGCTGCCGAGGGTGTGGTGGTAGCGGCCGAGGTGGCCGAGGACCCTTGCCTGCTCCGCGGGATGGCTTTCCGAAAGAAGGGCGGAAGCCTCCTCGAGAAGCGGAAGCACCTCGGTGTAACTGCCCTGCAGCAGCAGGGACAGGGCCAGGTGGTCGAGGGTCAGGGCAAGCGCCAGGGGGGCCTCCGTCCCGGACCTCCGGCGGGAGTCCAGCACGGCCCGAAGCAGGGCCTCGCTCTCCTGGAAATCGCCTCGATCTTGAAGCGCGACCGCCAGCGCTTCGCGGGCCTCGGCCAAGAGTTCCGCGGAGTGGGGCTCGAGAAGTTCGCAGGCCCTCCGGAGGTGGCTGATGGCGGCATTGGTCCGTGCGAGCTGGCGCTCAACCACCCCGAGTGCGTGAAGGCTGGTGGCGAGTCCGATCGCGTTCTCGGGGTTGGCGTCGGCTTCCCAAGCGGCTTCCCATTCCCCGACCAGCTCCTTGAGCTGGGCCTCCGCTTCGGCCGGACGTTCAAAATCCACCGCTCCCACCGCAGCAGGCAGCCAGATTGCGAGGAATATGAACACGAAGCGCATCAGCGGAATGGCAGCCCCATGGCTGCGGGGATCACCTTGATCATGAACTTTTCAATGAATTTTGGAAATCAGGAATTTCAGGTGCGATTGGGAGTGGTGATGACAGGTTGTTCTCGACAGCTCGGGTCACTGGGGTTTCCGGGGGGAGGCCTCAGTCGGCACCCGGCGACGGAACTTCCTTTCATGGGCTGGAATCCAAGGGATTGCAGCACGTGTTCAGCGATCGGCCGACATCCGCAATGGTTCTGGGGGGAATCCGCGGGTGTCGGCCGAATCTGAATAAATTTTAGAATTCGCTTCCCAATTCTGTAAGTTTCCTTAAATTTAAGCCTAGCTTCTGCATCGGCTGTCCCACCCTTACTTTCCGATGTCCCACACCCTTCGATCATTGCCGAGCTTGTCTCTGCTGCTCTGCAGCGGCGTCTTGGCGCAGGATTTTGTCCTGACGACACCTGGAACCGCCACTTGGGAAACGGTCGCCACGGCCGATGGCTCGCAGACGATTTTCACGATCAGCGACGACAGTGTCTTCGACTGGGGTCAGATGAATCTCGCCGGAAACGACGAGTTGGTTTTCAACTTTGTCGGCGGGGACACGGTCACCAACTACCTCAATGGGGCCGGCACCCATTTGATCGCCGGTGACATCACCGCGAACGGAAATCTCGGGTTCTTCGCGCCGAATGGTAATTTGATCATCACCGGGTCCATCACGGCCGAATCCGTGACGCTGGCAACGCTCGGCGTCGATGCCGGGCTCTTCGCCGGCGGCGCTGGATTCACTCTGAGCGGTGCTAGTGGTGGAGACGTGCTTGTCTTTGGTAGCCTTGAAGCCACGGCCCGCGATGTGACGGTGGCAGGGCAGAATGTGAGAATCTTCTCAGGAGCCTCTCTTGATGCCCCGAACGGTCGTGTGATGGTCGGGGGTGGAAGTGATATCGAGATCCTTGGCGCGGGAGAACGTCGGCTCAGTCAGAACTCCCTCGCAGGAACGGTTTTCAATGAAGGGAGCCTTCGTGCACCCAAGATTGAGGTTTCAGCCGGAGCGGAGGTGCTCAACAATGGAGTGATCGGCGAGGGCAACGCCCAGGTCTTTTTCGGGGTGGGCGAGTCCGGCCGGATCTCCAATGAATCCCAAGGCTTTATCGCGAACGACTCAATCTTCGATGGCTTATTCAACGAGGTAAGCGCCGTCATCCGCCCTCATATCGACGGCGATGCCCCGGGGGTGGTGGGGGATGCCAGCCTGGGGATCCCGGCGCTCAAGCGCCCCGATGGTTCGGCGGTCAGCGACCGGAGAAGGATTACTTATTCAGCTCCGATGAGTGCCTCGGCCGACTCAATGCGCGACCGGAAAAAGGAGAAAATTCAGACGGCCCGGAACGAGCGGAAGCCGGTTCTGGCGAGCCGGAGCTCATTCTTCGGTGGGGTCCGCGGCGGCACCCGGACAAACCGGTGACCCAAGCCTCAGGGGTTGGGAATCACCTCGATGCGGTAGAAGACCCGCTGCGAAGAGGTGGGGGTTACCGTCAGCGACACCTCGCCAGGCACGGTCTGGGTCTCGTAGGCGACGCCCAAGGTTTCCCAATACCATTCGGGATACAATTCGGGAGTGGACTCGAAGAGTTGGCGAATGAGTTCCTGGGTCGCCATGATCTCCTCGGGGGTGGCCACATAGGCCTTCGGTGCGGTGGCCTCCGGATTGGTGGTCTGTGCCGTTTCGGGGTCGGTCGGGGCTGCGGGAGGCGGAACCGATTCGTTCGATGCGACCGCTGTCACCGGAAGGCGACCGTCGGCCTCGGATCCAATGACGAGCACCGGGTCGACGACGACCCAGTTGATCAGGTCCGAAGAGCCAAGGAGTCGCCATGCCGAAGAGTCCGAGAGTTCCAGCGGGTTGTCGGGCTGCCACAGGTCGGCATCGATGGTGAAGGAAAGCTCGGAGGTCGAGCCGGAGGCGACGAAACCCACCGGCGGGGGCGCGCTGGTCGCATCATCAATCGGATAGCCGAAGAAGCGTTCCAACTCATCCACCGAGCCGTCGGCATCGAGATCGTCATCGATCTGAACGATGGAGACGCTTCCGGCGGCGTAAAGCCGCGACTTCAGCTCGTCTTCCACGCCGGCGGGATCGAGCCCGGGCTGGCGCGAGAGTTCGGCGATCGCTGCGGCGGCAACCATCGCCGCCGCCGGACTCGTTCCGTTCATCGGGGAGGACTGACCGCCGCTCGGATTCGCCGTGTCGAAGGTGGGGACTTCGACGCCGGGAGCCCAGACGTCGATCGCGGCTCCGAAGTTCGATGTCGGGGATTTTGCATTGTCCTGGGTCGAGGCGCCGACCGTGATGAGGCCGTCGCGTGAAGATCCGTAGGCTGCAGGAAGGTAGGCGTCCTTGACGTGATTGATCACCTGAGCCGGGTTGTGACCATTGAGTGCATCGGCGTTGTCGTTGCCGGCCGACACCACTACCACGAGGCCCTGGCCGAGCGCCTGGTCGATGGCTGCGAGAAGGGTCGGGCTGCGTGTCGGGTCGCCGGTTCCGTTGGCGATGCAGATGACGCCCAGCAAGTCCGGGTTCGAGAGCTTGTCGATCTCATGTCGGGCTGTCGCCTGTCCCACCGCGCTCACCAGAAGCGCGATGTTCGAGCCTTCGCTCGGATAGATATCGTAGGAGTAGAGTTCGACCGGAACGCCGCAGGCCACTCCGAACTCCGGCCCCGCGATCACCGACAGCATGCGGGTGCCGTGGTCGAGTGAGGCGGTCTCGCTACCAGGATCATAGGAGGTGCCGCTCGCGACGCGAATTCCCTGGACGAAGGTGAGGTTGGCGTTGTCGTCGAACCAGCCGCTCGTGTTGTCGACCGCCGAGTCGATGAGGTAGAGGCGCACCGGACGGCTGGACTCCGGGTAGCGGAAGTCCAGCGTTCCGCTCGATGGGTTCGCTCCATCGTTCAGGCGGGCGAGGGCCCAGCCGGAATCTTCGATGACACCGTGTGGAATCACGGTGGTTGCCGGGTCTTTTGCTACGGCGACCGTAGTGGTAAGGCTGGCGGCCGCGAGTGCGGCGAATGGTAGAAATTTCCCTGTATGCATGCCCCTGCAGGAAGTTGGTTTTGGTTGTGAATAACTTTCAGATAGGGTGCCGTCGAGAAATTACTAGTTCCTTCGTACCTTATGATAAGTTGTTTAAACTTACAGATGTATGAAGCTCGAATAACTGGTCTATTTTAAAATTAAGAACACTTGAATGCTGGCTTTCCAAACTATTTGGATGTGCTGGTTTTGAGCTTGGGTCGATCGCCCTTCATCGTTAATTTCTTGCCGTGGCAAATCAGGGGCGAGCGAATGCTTGGAGTAGAGGGCTTTCCTGTATCGTCCTCGCGGCAGGTGTGTTGGTGTTGACTCCTGCGGAGCGGATCCGGGGCGAAGATCTGATTCCCGGAATTGCGCCCGAGGTTCCCCAGGGCGAGGTGGTCGAGAGTCTGCCCGAGGTTCGTCCGGGCGAACCGGCGGGTGACCGGCGCGGCATCCGTCTGGCGGAGAAATTGTCAAAAATCCGGCTCCGGTCGTGGCAGGAGGACGGGCGGATCGAGGGAGTTTCGCCGGGTTTGGAGGTGGAATCGACGCTGATTCTGCCCGCGCCGGACCGGCTGGCGGGGCGGCTGGAGACGGTTCTCGGGGCCGCTCTCGATGAAGCGCGACTGCTTGAGGTCATTGATCTGATCCTCATTCATTACGATCGTCAGGGCTATCCCGTGGTGGCGGTGGATGCGCTCGGGCAGGACTTCGAGGGCGGCCTGTTGGTGTTGTTCGTCGAGGTCGGCCGGATCGGACGGGTGGGCGTCGCGAGGCCGCGGTATGGAAACGCCGAGTTGATTCAAGATGGCATCTCGCTGGTCGAAGGGGAGGTGCTTCGACGTGGGGACCTTGACCGGCAGTTGGATTGGTTCGGGCGGAGTGCGTTCCGGCAACCGAGGCTCTTCGTGTCGCCGGGGCTTGAACCTGCAAGCGCGGACATCCTGATCGGTTTGGAGGAAAGCCGGCCATGGCGGGTGAGTCTCGGCTATGAGAACAGCGGGCCCGATCTCGCCGGCAGGGAACGTCTTCTTCTGGGCGCGGTCGGGATGACCCGGGGCGAGCAGATCATCGCGTGGCAGACGGTCCTCGGGATTCCCGTTTCGTCGCTTCACGCCCACGCGCTCAGTTGGGAGATCCCGCTTCATCGCTTGCAGCAAACCCTCCAAATCGATGCCGCTTATGCGAGGGTGGAGAACCGGACGCCGTCGGCGGTCGGGATTCTGGACAACGAAGGCACCTCGTGGTCCGTCGCGATGGGACATCGGATGATCCTGCCGAGGTTGGGGCGGTGGAAGCAGGAGTTCACCAGTGGCTTCGAGCTCAAGGCGACCGACCAGTTCGTGCTCTTCGGGGGAGGGGCCTTTTCGCCGGGTGAGGTTCGCTTGCTTCACGGGAAGCTTTCGTACCGGGCCGAGCGGCGCTGGGATGATGCCGGCGTGGTCCTGGCAGCCAGCTTGCTGGCATCGCCCGGTGGCTTGGTCGACGGAAATGATGACGCGGACTTCAGGGCCTATGATCCACGAGCGGACTCCAGCTACGTGCTCGGGCGGTTGTCCGGCCAGGGCTGGTGGTCGCCCGGGGGGGATTGGCGGCTCGGCCTGCGTGGGGCGGCGCAGTGGGCGGACTCCCGGTTGCTGCCGTCGGAGCAGTTTGCCGCCGGTGGCTACCGCTCCGTCCGCGGGATTGGCGAGCGCGAATTCATCGCGGACGGAGGCGTGCAGGGAAGCTTCGAGGTCGTCAGTCCCGAGTGGCGGGGGGGCGATCAGGTTCGGGTTCGCGGGGTTGGCTTCTTCGATCACGCCTGGCTCCGCAACGATGGCGGGGCCACCACCTCGGTGTCCGGTGCGGGCGTGGGAATCCGGATGAGGGTCAGCGAATACGTGGACCTGTGGGCCGACCACGGATGGTGGTTGGACGGGCGGGGGAGCCGGACGCACTTCGGCGTGACCATGCGTTATTAAGCCATCGGGATTGGCGGACGGCGCCCGGCGGCATAAGCTCCGTCCGTGGACGAGTCTGTTTTGAAGCTGATCGATGCGGCCCTGGCCGAGGATGTCGGGTCCGGCGATGTGACTTCGCTGTATTTCGTGCCCGAGGAGGCACGGGTCCGCGCCTTCGTGGTGGCCCGCGATGAAGGGGTGCTGGCCGGAGGCGAAGTGGCTAGGGAGGTATTCCATCGGGTGGCGCCGGGGCTTGAGGTGGAACTGCTGCTCAAGGATGGTGTCCGCCTCGGAAAGGGAGCCCGCGTCATGGAGGTTCGTGGCGCGGCCCGTTCCGTTCTCACCGCCGAACGGACCGCGCTCAATTTCCTCCAGCGGATGTGTGGCGTGGCCACCCTCACACGGCAGTATGTCGACCGCATCCAGGGGGCGCGCGCACGGATCCTCGACACCCGCAAGACGACCCCGGGCTGGCGCCTGCTGGAAAAGTCGGCCGTGGTGGCGGGCGGTGGCACCAACCATCGAATGGGCCTCTACGACCGCGCGATGGTGAAGGACAATCACCTGGTCACGAAAACCGATCTGGTGCAATTGCAGGAGTCGATCCGGAGGTTGAAGCGCGAGCGGCCGGGAATCGAAGTGGAGCTGGAAGCGGATACGCTCAAGCAGGTGCGGGATTTCTTGGGGCTCGACGGGGTCGATTACATCCTTCTCGACAACATGGAGCCTTCGGAACTTCGGGAGGCGGTGGAAATGCGCGGTAAGAAGGGAGTGCCGCGGTTGGAGGCGAGCGGCGGGGTCACGCTCGAGACCGTCGCGGCGATTGCCGCCTCTGGGGTCGACTTCGTTTCGGTGGGGGCGATCACGCATTCGGCGGTCTCGCTCGACCTTGCGCTGGACTTCGTGGAGTCGGACCCATGAGCCCGGACCACTTGCCTGATGGATGGAGCATCCACTGGTTGGATGAGGTGGATTCCACGAATGATCATCTCCACCGGAGTGAATACCCGCCGGGGACGGTGGTGGTGGCGAAGCGGCAGACGCAGGGGCGGGGGAGGCGACAGAACCGCTGGCAGTCCGTCGAAGGCGAGAGCCTGACCTTTTCCGTGCTCCTGCGTCCGACGGTGCCGCTCGCCCTCTGGCCCCGGCTCTCCCTGGCAGCGGGTCTGGCCGTCGCGGAAACGCTCGAAAAAATGGGCTACGAGGCGGGGCTGAAGTGGCCGAACGACCTGTGGATCCGGGAGAGGAAAGTGGGCGGCATTCTCGTGGAATCGTCCGACGATGGAGCGGTGGTCGGGATCGGCCTCAATCTGGGCATGCGCGACTTCGACCCCGGAATCGAGGCGACCTCGCTCCTGATCGAGGATGGCCGCCATTGGGAGGCGGCCGAGGTGCTTGACCTGCTGCTGCCGCGGCTCGCCGGCCGGAGTGCTTCCATCGGCGACGGGTTCGAGGCGATGCTTGAGGAAATCCGCCGCCGCTGCGTGCTCAGTGGGAGGCGGGTCGTGCTCCGGACCTCCCGGGGTGAGCAGACCGGCGAGGTCGTGGGGATCGGATCCAAGGGCGAACTGCTGCTCCGAACCGCGGACGGCGTGCTCCCCGTGATCCAGGCGGAGGAAGTGAGGCCGGTCTCTTGAAGAAGAGCCGGAATGCCTACGAATCCGTTTTCTGGGCCGCCTCGAACTCGGCCTTGGAGGCCTTCCGGCACTCGGCGACGAAATGATTGCAGGCCTCGCGGCAGAGCAGCGGAATCGAGTTCGGAGCCAGCGTGCCGTCGAAGCGGCTCGCCTCGCTGTCTTCCAGTGGAGTCTGCTCGTCGAGCTGCCAGAGGATCTTCTTCACACAGCAATTGCCCGGGCCGCAGACCTTCTGGACCAGCTTCTGGGCGCCCTCGTCGCTGATGTTGCGGGCGAACTTGTACATGCCCGTCTGCCGGTCGAGCTTCTCCCGGAGATGCTGCACATCGAGGTCTCCGTTCTCGTGAGCGATCCACAACCCGAGCGCCGCCGGATATAGGAGGTCGAGCGCCTGCCGGAGTTGGGTGGCATCTTCGAGGAGCAACAACCAGCCGCGCTTGAGCGAGAGTTCGCCCTTGGTGAAACGGTAGTGTCCGTCGGCAGCCCAGGTGGAGATGTCCCGCGCCGGACCAGGGCCACGATGGACTTCAAGGTCTTCCAAGGCTCCCGCGTCGTCGTGGTGACACAGCGCGTAGGCGGCACCCTGCACGTCCCGGAGGATCCGGACCTCGCCGATGTGGTCGATGCCGGCATCGAGAGCCTGAACGAGTCGGTCGATGATCATGAGCGGTGTTTCGAATCGAAGTCCGAGATCTGGTCGAGAATGACGTCGGCCATCAGGCGCTCGGTGCCGATCGCCGAGGAGTAATAGAGGGTCTTTCCGCGGAGGTGGTGGGGGTTGTGGCGGAAGACCTCCCGCTGGCTCGCCGCTTCCCCCTCGTCCTCCTCGATCCCGAGAAGCACGGGGATGTCCTGATAGCTGTGAAGACCGTCCGCAATGAAGAAGGGAACCACCACGACATTGGGCGTCTCGGCAAGCTTGGCCCAGTCCGCGATGAAGGGCTGCTCTTCCATGTAGGTGTCCATGACCGCCGCGAACTTCGCGTCACTGGCCGCGATCGCCTCGGCCTGATCCCTTACGGCTTTCGTCGAGTTCTGGTTCAGGCCCGTGCCGTGGCCGACGATGAACAGGGTGGTTTCCTCCTCCTCCACATCGGGTGCGACTTCCCGTGCCCGTCGCAGGATGAGGTCGGTCATCGACGCGTGGACGCCGACCGGCAGGGTGTAGTGCCAGGTCTTTCCATGGCGCCGGGTGGTCGGACCCTCGAGCTCCAGTTCGCGGGGGATGACCTCCTGGGTGAAATACCCTTCGCTGATGAAGTCCGGGACGACGTAGACCTCGTCGGCCTCGATGAGGTAGCGCGCCTCCCGCATCGATGGCTCTTCCTTCCAGAAGCAGCAGTGGACCTCCGAAAAAAGCTGTCGATCACGGATCTCGTCGGCGTGATCGAAGTAGGGAGTGGAAGAGTCGGGATTTTCGGTGGAGCCATGACCGACGATGAGAAGGGCGGTGCCTGGCTTCGGGGAAATCGGCATGCGCCGAAGCTGCGCGGGATTCGCCGGGGCGCAAGCCGAATAGCGCCATCAAAGAAGGGGCGGGGGAGGGATGAGCGCCGGTGATGGACCCGGCACCCGCTCGCTCGGCCTCAATCAGCACGACCAGCCAGCGGAAATTGCTCGGTCGCAAGCCAACGTTCTGGTCAATGCAAAACCGCGCGAAGGATTTCGCACTACATGGCTTGAACTGAGCGGGGGGGGGTATCTACGACCGTTCCATGAAAAACCCGTGGTTGTCTTGGACCGGTGCAGTTCTTGCCAACCTCTCGATGCTCGGAACCTCGGTCCTGGCGTACCTGCCGCCGGTCGATTTTGAATCACCGACCTTCCAGCCGTTTGATGCGGTCGATTCGGGAACCAGCAGCGCCTATTCTGAATGGGAATTGATTTCGGGCACGGCGGAGGTGAGTCCCGGTGGCGAGGGCCTTGGCGGTGGCCAGGCGCTGCGGGTCGGGCAGACCGCCAGCCTCGGCGAGACTCGCCTGCGCCGCATGCTCGACTGGGATCCAGTGGAGACCGTTGCTTTTGTTGATCTTTGGATCAAGCCTCCGGCGAATCCCGCAGGTAGCCTCGCCTCGCTCTTCGTCAACGGCAGCCAGGCCGCGTTCCAGCTCGATGACGCCGGGGCTGCCGGTGAGTTCTGGGTCTATGACGGAAATGATGACGCCGCCGATCCGGCGGAGGTCGGGGAATGGTATCGCCTCGCGCCCGGGTTCTCCATCGATCCGGTCGAACCGCGTGCTGCGGACTACGTCCGACTGACCCTGCGGCACGACAGTGCCCGGCTTGTCTGGGACCTGTTCGTTGATGGCCAGCTTGCCGCAGCAAATGTCGGCTTCGAAGGTCGGGCCGCCCTGCTCAGCAGCCTCGATTTTTACGGCAGCGACGTGGTGGATGTATTGGTCGACGATCTTTCCGCGAACCCCGACAACATGCTTTTCCCGGATGCGGACAAGGACGCGCTTCCCGACGCGTGGGAGACCGCCAACGGGTCGAACCCTCTCGTCTATGACCGCGACGAAATCAATCCCGCCACCGGGAAGAGCTGGTTGGAGGATTACCTCGATTCGATCTGGAGTCCTTCGGGCGGCGAAGGCGTGGTTCCCTCGGTGACGCCTCCTCCGGTCGGTGCCGTGCCGCCACTTACCATTCTCGGGCAGCACACCGCGGTTGGTGCCCTGAAAGGCTCGCTCACCGTGGGTGGTGACGGCTCAGCCGCCTACAGCATTCCGATCGACATCCCGAAAGGGACCGCCGGAATGGAGCCCAAGATCTCCCTCGACTATTCGTCGAATGGAGCGAACGGCATCGCGGGTCTCGGCTGGTCGCTGAACGGATTGCAACAAATTGCCCGCGGCCGTACCACGCTTGCCAAGGACGGCATGATCGATGGCGTGGATTTCGATCCGAACGACCGCTTCTTCTTCAACGGCGAACGCCTTGTCCTGGTTGAGGGAGTCTATGGCGAGGCGGATTCGGTCTACCGCACCGAGATGGATTCCTTCGCCCGGATCACCGCCCGAGGCCAGCTTCACCATGGCCCTGAATGGTGGCAAATCGAAACGAAGTCCGGGTTGACTCTCACCCTCGGGGATACTGCGGAAGCCCGTGTGGAGAAGGCCGACGCAGCGGGGGATCCCGGCGGCGCGCTTTCGTGGTCGGTGACGCGCGTCGAGGACACGGTCGGCAACTACTTCCGGGTCCGCTACACCCGCGATAATCCGACCTCCGGTTTCCCCGGCGAGGTGCTCAACCAGCGGGTGGATCGCATCGAATACACCGGCAATGACTGATTCCAGGTTTGGCTGGCGACATCGTCGGCGGAATAAACGTTCCCTTGGCTGCGCCTTTTGTAGTGTTCTCTCTTTTCCCCACAAGGACCTACTGATTGCCTCTTTATGAAGATTTTGGTTCAAGCTCTGATTCTTACTTTGTCTAGCCTCTTGGTGGCCTGCTCAGGCTTTCCGAAAACGAAGGGCAACTTCGAGTACATGGTAGAAAGCTACATCGGAAAACCAATATCAGCTTGGGAGAAATCTGGCGCAATTTACGATGTGCAGGATGCTAGTGGCGGCAAAAGATACTCTCTTAGGTTGAATGATTGCACGTCATGTCGGTGGTATTACGTGGTTAATTCTAAGGGTGTCATTAAGGGGTGGGGTTATCTGAACAAATCGGATTGCTGCAGGGTCGGCAACACGTGGGGATAGCGTCAAAAGTGTAAAAGAGTGTTGTGTTAAAGGACACACCTGTGTTGTGTTACGCCGCAACGAGCATACCCGAGTAGTCTCCCTCCCGGAATCTCTCAGCGGATCAATAGATGGTGAAGACCGTGTTAAAGTATGTGATCACCGTCCTCCTTGTAGGATGTGGGTTTAACGACTTGCACCGTGGTCGCAACCTTCGTGACACAGAGGCGATCAGTGACGAGGAGGACATCCTTAAGGTGCTAGGAAAGGTTGAGGAAGCGCTAACGTGGCCGGATGGCCGTGAGCTGGAAGTTCCCTATCAAGAAAACCTTGATAACGCGCTTAAACGTCATAACCCGGAGGGGGTTTTCACGGAAGAGACTACGCAGAAGCTCATTGGTGTAGTCCGCAATGGTGATCTGGGTGAATCCGAGATTCGCTATGGAATCTTGCTTCCCCTTGAGTCTTCAATGACTAATTACGTTGAACAGAAGGTAACAGATGTGGAAGTTTTTTCAGGTAAAGCATCTGTGATCGTTAGTCGGACAGCGCAAAATTGGGAAGATGAATGGGGCCTGCTTCAAATTGAATTCGTGCTCGTAAAGACGTCTCAAGGATGGAGAGTTGTTGATATTATAAGAAAATCATATTATGGGCGAAAGGAAGATGATCACAGGTTGATACGCGAGACAAGCATGCTTCGGGAGATTGACCGTTTGTCTCAGCGCGGTCGATAGGTGTTACGTGTTATGGTATGTGTGGATGGGGTCAGGTGCTGCATTTCAACATTTCTGCTTGAGTTGACCTCGTCAGAGTGATGGGGGTTGGTCATGCCGAGGGCGTTGCGTCACCAGTATCCTGGGGCGGTGTATCATGTGATGGCACGTGGTGATGGTGGGAAGGTCGTTTTCAAGACAGATGACGACCGGCGCGCTTTTCTGTCGCGACTTGAGCAAGTGTGCGGCAGCCATGGCTGGCGGGTTCATGCATGGGTGCTGATGGGCAACCATTTCCACCTGCTCCTTGAGACACCGGAGCCGAATCTCGTGACGGGAATGA
>NZ_JBISBU010000038.1:0-53485 GCF_044385805.1 Haloferula sp. A504 | reverse complement strand
CGACGCAGTTGCCTTCGGCTGCTCTCCCGTTGCTCGTCTCGGGAGGACTCAGACTCTCACTGGTTGGTTTCATGTATGTGCACGCGCACGAGCGCCGGCGTCCCGCCGGCTTGGTTCGGCATCCTGCCGAACCTCTCTTCAGACTCGTTTGGCAGGATGCCGAACGATGCCGGCAAGATGTCGGCGCTCCCCCTCTCGAGGAGATGGTCGGGCTGGCGGGATTGCCCTCGTCGCTGACGCTCCTCACGCCATTCCAGCTTGCGGCGCTCCGCGCCGGGAAAAAAATCGCCGCCGTCAGCGACGGCTTCCCGAATTCAAACCCTCCTCGGAAGGGCTCACTTGCCAGCGCGAAACATCAAATCCCGCCCCCGGCAAGCCGGAGGCGGGATTTGATGGTCGGGCTGGCGGGATTCGAACCCACGACCCCCTGCACCCCATGCAGGTGCGCTACCAGACTGCGCCACAGCCCGCTCCATTCCGTTGAACGGGGCGGCAGAGAACCAAGCAAACCGGCCCTTTGCAAGCTCGGGGTTCGAGATTTGTCAGGGTCGGCGGAAGGTCCCTACCGGAACTGCTTCTGCTCCGGCTGGTATTCGTAGCCCGCCGCCGCCAGGCACCCGGTCAGTTCCCCCTCATCGAGCCCATGGGTCTTGACCAGATCCTCGAGGCTTTCGGCATGGTTGCGAAGCTCGGTGTTCACCAGCCCGACCAGCAGGTGCGGGTCCATGCCGTGGAAATCGGTCAACCTCACCCCGCGGAACGTGGCGGCAGGGCGGACCAGAATCAAGCGGACGATCAGCTGAGAACCACCATGAGCATCCCGGCCAGCGCCGCGACACAGATCACCGCCACGAAGAAGACCAGCAGGGCGTCGTAGGAGTTGGTGAGTTTCATTTCGGGAAGAAACTAATGTGACGGAACCGTCACCTCAACTCCTCAATTGTGACACTTTTTCGTCACATTTCCTTTGGATCTCTTGAGAAACCTTGGGTTTCCGAGCGTATCACGCCGGAATCCGTGACCCCTCCCGGTCTCAGAATCCGCCCCGCATGTAGCTCTCTTCAAGCGGCGCCTGGCCCTCGACGGCGAAGTCCACCTCGAGGACCGGCTGCGGGCCCCGGCCCTTGTCGGGAAAGGTGATGGTGCCGGAAAGCTTCATCCACGCGTTCTTTTCGACCTGCGGCAGGGCGTCGGGCTCGAACTGGGCGGTGATCGGGATCGGACGGCTGTCGGCGGCGCAGCAGGTGATGAAAAGCCGGTAAACCTTGTAGCTTCCCGGTTCACCGTCGGGCGAGGCAACCATGCGGCCCTCGGTCACCACCGGCATCCCCTCGACCAGCGCGCGCATTTCGGGATCGGCGCTGGTGAAGAACAACTCCATCACGGGAAACGGCCGGTAACCGTTCTCGTCGGGCGGGTGTTGCTTCTCGATCAGCTCCTTGGTCAGCGGCGGCAGGACCGAGGAAAGGAACAGCGACCCGGCATCCGCGGCGGTATCGTCGAGACCCTTGCGGGTGAGCGCCTCGATCGAATATTGGTCCTTGGTCCAGGCCACCCCGCAGAAGAGTGGGGCGATGAGGATGAGAAAGGCCGCAATCGGGTGAATGTCGAGCGCCTCGTGATCATGCTCGTCGCCCGGCCCGTGGTCATGGCCGCAGCTGGCATGCTGCCCGGCGGTGAGCAGGGTGAACAAACCGATCACGACCAGCGCCAGCCCGCCGGCAAAGGCAATCAGCCGGAAATCGGGTGCCAGGTATTTCACCAGGCGGTCGCTGACGTAGAAATACGTCAGGACCACGCCCCAGCAGATCACGGCGAGCGACTGGAGGATGCGGCTGAGGACTCTCAACTTCATGGATTGAGGGCGTTGATCCCGGCCTGCCAGCCGATGGCGGCGAGGCCGATGGCGACGAACAGGCCGATGGCGAGCATGACAATGAAGCGGCGCTTGAGCACGGTCTGGTACAGGAAAATCAGCTTCACGTCCATCATCGGACCGTAGGTGAGGAAGGCGAGCTTCGCCCCCCACGAGAACTTGTGAAGCGTGGCGGCGATGAAGGCATCCGAGGTGCTGCAGAGGCTCAGCACGAAGGCCAGCACCATCAATGCCCCGGGTGCCTGCCACGGATTCTCCGCCAGGGTGTCGAGCCACTCGGCCCCGGGCGCGATGCCGGTGTTGAACAACGCGGTGATGGCCACGCCGATGGTGAAGTAGACGCCGACATCGACGAAGTCGCGCAGCGCCGAACGGAACGCGGCGACAAGGCGTCCGCCCGAATCGGGGACCTCGTGATGGGAGTGATCGTGATCATGCCCGCAGCAGCCTTCGTGCGCATGATCGTGGTGGTCGTGACCGCAACATTCACCGTGCTCGTGCTCGTGGCTCTCGTCCTTATCCAGCGAATCCAGCAGCTTCTGGCGCAGGATCTTCCGCAGCGGCAGTCGCGCCACGATGATGCCGACGCCGACCGCAACCAGGAAACCGAGGCCCAGGCGCGAGGCGGTCATGACCGTGCTGGCGCTGACGAAAAGATCCTCCCCGAGCGCGACATCCGGCCCCTTGAAGGCCTTCCAGGTCGAGAGCGCGGTGATCGGGTTCACGATCGGGGCGGCGAGCATGTAGGTGAGCGCGCAGGACACCGGCAGGCCCTTCTTCACAAGTCGCCGGATCACCGGCACCACCGCACATTCGCAGACCGGCAGGATGCCGCCGAGCAGGCCGGCGATGAAAATGGCCGGCAGCGTCCGCTTCGGCAGCATCCGGTCCATGGTGTTGGCCGGCAGGTAGATGTCGATGAACCCGCTGATCAGCGTCCCGAGCAGGATGAAGGGCGCCCCCTCGAAAAGGATGCTCAGGAACGCGAAGGCGAAATCCTGTCGGGCGAAATCGGACACGGCCGGAACAATGGACGGCAGGGCGGGGGATGCAAGCGCAGGCGTCTTGGGGAACATCGACATTCCTGTCGATCAATCATCGCCGGAGGCGGGCCTTGCTCGCAACGGCATCGCCCCGACGCCAGCGATCAGAAAAGACGCGGTCCACAGCCAGTGGCCGACATGGACGGCGCGGAACATGGGCAGCAAGAAGAAACTGCCGACGAACGAGATGAAGCAGATCGTCGTGACGGTCCACCGCACCCCACGGTGCCACCTTCGCCCGGAGTGTATCCACAAGAGGCCGGGAGAAAGCAGAAGGACGGCATTCGACAGCCAGAAGGGCCAGAAAGCTCCCGTGCAGACGTACCCGGGAAGGAACTTCACCTCACCGGTGCTCCACGCACCGAGATCGAGCGCCACGGCCGGGCAGGCGTTGGCGGTGAGAAAGAGCACCCAGCCCGCCAGGATCACCCCGTCCATCAGCTTGAGAACGCGGCGCTTCATTTCAGTCGAGGAGTCGCTCCCTGAGCGCCTCGCTCGGCAGGGCGCAGGCGTTGCCCTTGCCGAACCAGCGGTAGCGGTTGCGGGCGATGAAACGGTAGAGCGCGTCGCGGAGAGGGCGGGGGATCAGCCGGCCCGCCATGGCCATCGCCCGCCAGTGGCCGCCGAGGACGGAAAGGATCGCCAGCACGCCATCGGAACGGTCGAGCGTGCGCCCCGCTGCATCCACCAGCATGGTGTCGGGTTCCTCGCCATCCTCGACCTCGAGCGGCTTGAAGCGGACCAGCTTCGCCCGGTCCTCGTCGGCGACGAAACGGATGGTGCTCGAGCACATCAGGCAGTCGCCATCGAAGCGCACGAGGATGGGCTCCGAAGGCAGCGGCTTGAGCCAGGCGGGATCGAAGGTGAAGAGGTGGAGCATCAGCATCCCGAGGCTGAGGTCGGCGAAGTCGACGACCGCGATGATCCCGAGATGCATCAGCACCAGCGTCAGCCAGATCCATGGCCGGCTGCGCGACCACAGGGCCAGCGGCAGGAACAGCAGCTCGACCGCCAGCGTGGCCCAGGTGAGGAGCTTCAGCACGACGTCCGGGAGCGCCAGCAGCGCCTCGCGGATCCAGCCCGGACGGGCCAGCGGGTTGTCTAACAGAAATCGCATGGCCGAGCCGTCGGTCCAGCTCTCGGACGGCAGCTTGGTGATGCCCGAGAAGGTGTAGCCGGCGGCCATCAGGATCCACGCGGCGCGGAAGACCCACTTCGGCATCGCCCAGTCCGCATTCCGCGGCCCCCGGCTCCACGGTTCGCCCGCGGGGACGAGCAGGGTGAGGATGAGGAGCAGGCCGACGTAGGGCACGGACGGGTTGGCGATCAGGTTGTTGCGGTGGAAGAGGGCGGTCCACCCGAACCAGAGGACGACGGCCGCGGTCCTGCGCCACCGCCCGGCGGCGAAGCACAGCGACAGGGCGGCCAGAAGTACGAGAACTCCCGTAAGCGCGCCGCCCGACAGCGGCAGGTCGAGCGGGTTGGGGAAAAGGCCGTGCGCCGGATTGAGCGATGGATCCGGCAGCACGCCGTCCTTGCCGAACAACTCGCCGGCCCACGGGGCGAGGTGCAGGAAGTGCACGGCAAGGTAGCTTCCGAAGATGATCCGGAAGAGCGTGAACTGCCAGGGGGACATCGCTTTCATGGGTAGATCCACTGGGTTTCGCCGTCGCGATCGGTGATCCTCACCCGGACATCGGCCACATCGGCGGGGATGTCCAGTTCGCGTCGGAGAACGGAGTCAGGATGGAGGGCGTCGGCCAGCAGGTGATCGCGCAGCCCGGCGGGCAGCCGCGGCGCGAAAGCGAGAGCGGCGCCATGGACGTTGCGACGGTTGTAGGGACCGGCGAGGCGGGCGTAGCGCTCCGGATCGATGTCGCAGTGCCACGGTGAGCCATCGGCCCGCCGGCCTTCGAGCCGGAAGCTTGCGGCAAAGGCCTCGTAGCCGTCGACCTCGCAGAAGACCTTGGGGTAGGGCGCGATGCCGGTGGCGACGCCGATCCCGCGCAGGACCTTCGAGCCGCACAGGTAGCCGGCCATCTGCAGCATTCCGAGGCAGAGGACGACGAGGGCGAGGAGGTTGCGGAGTTTCATGGTCAGGATGATGGAGCGCGGACTTCCGTCCGCTTCTTCTGTATCCGTTCAGCGGACTGAAGTCCGCGCTCCGATCCACTCGCGAAGCACGCCCAGCGCTTGCGGCAGCCGAAGCAGGTCAGCGGCAGCGGCGGCTGCCGGTGGACGTCGCGGAAGGCGAGCATTTCGCCGAAGCGCTGCTCGCGCTTCGGCGTGAAGCCGCAGCGGCGCGGCGACTTCTTCGGGTTCCTGAGCGTGCCGAAGAGCCAGTCCCACAGCGGCAGGTCGGCGTAGTTCTGGCTGTGGTGCTTGAACTGGTGGTGCACGCGGTGGCTTTCCGGGCGCTGGATCAGCCAGCCCACCCAGCGCGGGGTGCGCAGGTTCCAGTGGTAGAAATACTCCGCCACGGCGGTGAACGCGGTGTAGATCGCCGCCGCTTCCACGGTGAGCCCGAGCAGGGTGTAGACGATCGCCGCCGACAGCACCGAGTTGATCAGGATCTCGACCGGGTGCTTGTAGAAACTGGCCAGCACCTCGATGCGGCGCGGCGAGTGGTGGATCTGGTGACAGAGCCGCCAGAAGAAGGTCGATTCATGCCGCAGCCGGTGCCAGAAGTAGTAGATTAAAGTTGAAATGAAGTAGGCGACGGCTCCGGCCAGCCACGGGTCGAGATGGTTGCTAAGGCGGAACAGCGAGACCGACGACAACCAGCGGTCCCAGGTCAGGCCGGCGGCGATCACGATGCCGAGCTGCGCCACGTTGACCAAAAGGATCCGCAGCCACCACCAACGCACCGTCGGCAGCTGCTGCCCGGGCCACAGACGTTCGATCACGAACATCAGGGCCGCCACGGCGATCAGGATCCAGAGCATGCGGGCACGCTGCCACCGATCCCGGCGGACCCGTGAGTCGAATGAATTTGCAACAACATCAATAAAATCGATACTCAACATCCATGCCGCAGCCGCTGCCGAATCTGCATCATCTCGAGTTGTTCTACCACGTCGCCCGGTCTGGTGGCATTTCCGCGGCGGTGCGGGCGATGCCTTACGGCATCCAGCAACCGGCCGTGAGCGGCCAAATTTCGCAACTGGAAAAGGACCTGGGAGTGCGGCTGTTCCAACGGCGGCCGTTTCAGCTGACCCCCGCCGGGCGCGAGCTCTACGAGTTCTGTGCCCCCTTCTTCGGCGGTTTGGCGGCGGTGGCGGAGCGGGTCTCCGGCACGGCCGCGAAGCACCTGCGCCTCGCCGCACCGGCCACGGTGATCCGCGAGCACCTGCCGAGTGTGCTGGAGTCGGTACGTGCGTCGTGCCCCGAACTGGAGCTGACCCTCCAGCATACCGACCAAGCCAACGCGATGCGACTGCTCGAGAGGGAGGAAATCGATCTGGCGGTCACCGAGCTCGACGGCAAACCGCCCTCCGGCACGCATTGCGAGGTGCTGTTGAAGCTGCCTTTGGTCCTGTTCCTGCCTCCCCGATGCCCGGTGCCGCGCGGAGGCATTTCTACTCTGTTAGAAAAGCACCCCTTGATTCGTCCGCCTTCGGACCAGGCCATCGCGCGGCTCTTCGCAAAAGAAATGGAGCGGCACGGCTGGCACTGGCCGGCGCGGATCGAGATCGGGGCGCTGGACCTGATCCTGGCTTACGTCGCGAGCGGCTTCGGTGTGGGGGTCGGGGTGCAGGCGCCGGGTGTGGCATTCCCGGAGGGCGTGCGAACATACCAGCCGAAAGGTTTCCCGAGTCTGGCGATCGCCGCGCTGTGGCGCGGAAAGATCGGCCCGCTGGCAGGGCAGGTGCTGCGCGAGCTGAAACGCGAGGCGGAGCGATAGCCGGCGTGGTGCGGCGCTGGAGCGCGGACTTCAATCCGCTTCTTCCGGACCACTCGGGCGGACTGAAGTCCGCGCCTCGATCTGTCGAATCGCCCACCCGGCGTGCTCGGACACGAGCGGGTCGACATCCCGCGCCGCTCGCTCCAATGCGGGAAGATCCTCCGCGGTGCCGGTGTTGCCGAGGACCACGCAGACGTTGCGCAGGAAGCGCGCGCGCTTGATGCGCTTGATCGGGCTCTTGCGGAAGAGAGCGCGGAACTCCTCGTCGGTGAGGGCGAGGAAGTCGCGGGCCTTCATTGAAAAGACCTCCTCGCGGGCGTGGAAGCGGGCCTCACGCGATTCCTTCGCAAAGCGGTTCCACGGGCAGACGTCGAGGCACTCGTCGCAGCCGTAGAGGCGGTCGCCGATGGCCTCGCGGAACTCCTCGGGGATGGGGCCGGGGTTCTCGATGGTGAGGTAGGAAATGCAGCGGCGGGCGTCGAGCCGGTGCGGCGCGGTGATGGCATCGGTCGGGCAGGCATCGATGCAGCGGGTGCACTTGCCGCAGTGGTCGCCGAAGGGTGGATCCGCCGGCAGGTCGAGGGTGGTGAGCAGCTCGGCGAGGAAGAACCAGGTGCCGAGGTGGCGGTGGATCTGGACGGTCGACTTGCCGCTCCAGCCGAGCCCGGCATCGGTGGCGAAGTCGCGCTCGAGCACCGGGCCGTGATCGACGTAGTAGCGCTGGGTGCCTCCGAGATCGGTCATCACGCGGTCGAGCTGCCTGAGCTTCCTCTCAATCAGGTCGTGGTAGTCGTCGTTCCAGGCATAGCGGGCGATGCGCCAGCTGGTGTCCGGGCTACGGCCGGGATAGTAGTTGAGCGCGAGGGTGACGACCGAACGGCAGCCGGGCAGCACCTCGCGGGGATCGCAGCGGCGCTCCGGGGTCTTTTCCATCCACTTCATCTCGCCGTGGCGGCCGTCGTCGAGCCACTCCATGAAGGCATCGGCGTGGGTCGCCCGGCCTGCGGCGGCGATGCGGCAGTCGTCGAAGCCGGCTTCCCGGGCAGCGGTCTTGATGCGTTCGGCGGGCGTGGGCACGGGAGACTTGTTGGAGGGAATGCAGCGGTTGTCTTGGCCAGATCCAGCGGCTTGCAAAGCCGCTCTCCCCATTCACATCCCACTGGTGAAGTGGTAGCGGGCGCTTTCGAGGATGCCGCAGGCGATTTCCCCGGCGTCGAGCCCGGTGGTATCGAGCTCGAGGTCGGCGACCTCGCGGTAGAGCGGCTCGCGCTCGGCGAGCAGGGCGTCGATCCTGGCGACGGGGTCGTCGGTTTCGAGCAGGGGCCGGTCGCGGCTGCGGCGGGTGCGCTCGATGATGGTGTCGCGCGAGACCTGCAGCCAGACGACGTAGCCGAGCTGCCGGACCAGCTGGCGGTTGCGCCTGCGCCCGATCACGCCGCCGCCGGTGGCGATGATGAAGCGCCCCGGCCGGGCGCCGATTTCCTGGAGGACGGCGGCCTCGAGATGGCGGAAGAAATCCTCGCCGCGGGTTTCGAAGATCCGGGCGATGGGCATCCCGGCCTTGGTTTCGATCTCGGCGTCCACGTCCACGACCGGATAGCCCAGCAGGGTGCCGAGCTTCCGGGCGATGGTCGACTTCCCGCAGCCCATGAAGCCGACCAGGACGATGTTCTTGGGAAGGTCCTTGCTCATGGGAAGAGACTACCCCGGCGTGGGACGGGCGGAAAGCCACCGTTCCAAGATCCCTTGGTTTCTCCACTGGTAGTTGGTCGGGATTCGTGGATGAATGGCACCTGTATGAGTGAGGAAGTGCTTTGGAAGGGCAGCCCGTCGCAGCTGCTGAATGTCGGGAAGCATGCCATCGCGCTGGTCGTGGCCATCGGTGTCGCCATTGGCGGCATGTTCATCACCCCGCTCTGGTTCGCCCTGCCCCTGCCCCTGCTGTGGATGCTCTGGAACTTCCTCGTCGTCCGCTGCCGGGTCTACGAACTGACCAACGAGCGGCTCCGCCTCTACGAGGGCGTGCTCAACCAGAAGATCGACGAGATCGAACTCTACCGGGTCAAGGACACCACCATGGAACGCCCGTTCTGGCTCCGGATCTTCGGGCTGGCGATCCTCACGCTCGACACCTCCGATCGATCGCACCCGAAGGTCGCCATCGAGGCGATCGCCAATGCGATGGAGGTGCGGGAGAAACTGCGCAAGCAGGTCGAGTACTGGCGCGACCGCAAACGGGTGCGCGAGGTCGACTTCGAGGAAGGCGGCGACCTCGAGGGCGACGACCTGCTGGGTTGAGGAAGGGGCTCAGCGGAGCCGCACGCCGATCGTCAGCCCACGATGATGCCCGCGGGCGAAGGCCATCAGGGTGTCGACCGCGAGAATGCAGGCGAGGATCTCGAGGTTCTCCTCGATGGTGAAGAACAGGCCGTAGGTCATGTCTTCCCCGCCGACCTTTTCGACGTGGGCGGCGGCGATCATTTCCATCCCGATCGCTCCGAACACGTAGAGCACGGCCGCCAGCCCGAAACCGATCTGGGTCGGGCGGGGCAGGCTGAAGAAAAAGCGGAGGTAGACGACCCCCACGCCGACGGCCAGCAGCGCGTAGGGGATGACCCAGGGCCAGTTGACCGGCCCGGACAGGTCCACCTGCCCGTCGATCAGGATATCGAGGGTATCGTGAATGCTGCAGAGTTCGTCGAGCGCCAGGAAGCCGAGGATGGCCCCGACGCCGAGCCACGAGCGCGGGTGGGAAAGCTTCGCCGCGCCCCGCGCCCGCCCAATGCCCACGGCAAGAATCGCCGCGCCGAACAGCAGGGCACCATTGAAGAAGGTCGGAAAGTTCGCCTCCCGGTCGAAGCCGAACAGCGGCACCACCCCCAGCCCGAACTCGGCCTGGTGACGGTAGAGCGCCACCAGCGAAAGGGCGTTGCCGACATTCAGAACGATCAGGATCAACAGCGAGACGAGCAGGAAGCGGGCGCGGGAAAGGGGGCCCAGGACCAGGTTCGGGTCGTTCATGATACCCGGTATGCCGCCGTGACCGCCGCGAGGCAAGCCTCTCTCAGCGTCCGTGCAGGACAAAGGCCATCACCACCGCGGCCAGGCCGCACAGCTTGACGAACCAGCTCGCCTGCGGCAACCGGATCATGGTCAGGGCAAAGGCCCCCGCCCCGAGCAGGACGACCCGGAGCGACCAGCCGAAGAGTTCCGGTCGTGGCGGCGGGACGAAACCACCGACCCCGGCGTAAGCCAGGACCACTGCCAGCAGCAGCCCGATCCGCCACGGGGTGGTGCGGCATTCCATCGCCTCAAGGGGTGAAGATCACCTTGCCCTCGCGGTCGGCCTCCTCGTTGCGCGCCAGCGCCCGGGCAAAGTCGGACAAGGGGTGGGTCGAATCGACCGGCAATGACAACCGGCCCGCCGCCACCTCGGCGGCGAGACGCTGATAGGTCTCGACGACCTCGTCCGCGGGCGCGTCCTTCATCCAGCGCGTCAGCCAGAACCCACGGAGCTGCAGGTTCTGGAAGATGAGCAGGCCGTTCGGAACCTTCAGCGGCTTCCTCGCCATGGCACCGTAGGTGACGTGCACCCCCCCGGGGCCGAGGATGTTCATGAGGCGCAGGGCGCTGTCGCCTCCGACGGCATTCAGGGCGAGGGCCGGGCGGGCGTCACCGCAGAGTTCCTTGGCGGCATCGACCGCATCGGCATCGTCGAGCAGGACATGGTCGGCTCCGAGGTCCGTGAGTTCCCCGAAGAGCGACTCGCGACGGACCAGGTTGATCGTACGCAGGCCCAGCGGTGAGGCGAGCTGGATGACCGCGCGACCGACCCCGGAGTTCGCCGAATTCTGGACGACCCACGCGCCTTCCTCCGGAGCGACGAATCCGGTGAGCATCTGCCACGCGGTCGCGGGATTCACCTTGAGCATGGCGGCCTGCACCGGATCGATGCCCTCCGGCAACTTGAAGAGCTGGCCGGCCCCGACCACGACCTCTTCCGCCCACAAGCCGGTGCCGGCGAGGAAGATGCAGCGGTCGCCCGGAGCGAAGCCATCGGCCCTGCTTTCGACCACCTCGCCACAGCCCTCGATCCCACCGGTGGCGGGCAGCTCGGGCTTCACCCCGTAAGTGCCTTCGATGAGGTTGAGGTCGGCGGGATTGATCGGCGAGGCGAGCATCCGCAGACGCACCGAGCCCCCGGGGCAATCGGGAGCCGGACCCTCCGCGAGGGAGAGTTCCTGCCGAGGTGAACCGAAGCGGGAGAATTGCAGTGTCTTCATGACCTAGATGACCACGGTATCCTTCAGTCGTCGACCCGCGGATTCGAAGGTGGCCAGATGGGCTCCCTTCGCATGGGCCCCGGCATGGATGAGCCGATCCACAAAGCCAGGCTTGGCACCCGCCAATCCTCGGGTCGACAGAACCTCCTCAAAGTGTCGAGCATTACCGGTTCCTGTATTCCTGTAATATTGTCAATCCAACCCACCCGGGTTCACGGGAACATCCCGCGCTGGCTCTTGACCTCGGCGACGGTCTGGATGGCGAGGGCCTGGGCGGCGACCCGTTGGCCGAGGCCGTGGCGCTCGGCGAACTGGAGGACACGGGTGAAGGCGGCCTCGAGCATGGTTTCGAGACGGGTGAGGACCTCCCGCTCGGTCCAGCGATAGCGCTGGAGGTTCTGAACCCACTCGAAATAGGACACCGTCACGCCCCCGGCATTGGCCAGGATGTCGGGGATGATGAAAATGTCGCCCCGCTCGGCGAGAATGGCGTCGGCCTCGGGCGTGGTCGGGCCGTTGGCGCCCTCGGCGAGCACCTTGCACCGCAGTTTCGAGGCGTTGTCGCAGGTGATCACCATGCCGCAGGCGGCAGGCGCGAGAATGTCGCAGGGCTGGCAGAGCATTTCCTCCGGATCGATCGCGTCGGCTCCGTCGAAGCCGACGACACCACCCGTCGTGTCGGCGTGTCGCGAGAGCGCCTGCACGTCGATTCCCTTGTCGTTCCAGACCGCGCCGGTGACGTCCGAGATGCCCCGGACTTCCACGCCGTAGGAGGAAAGCGTGAGGGCGGTGTGAAGGCCGACATTGCCGAAACCCTGGACGACGGCGGAAGCGTCCCGGACCGGAACGGCCAGCTTGTTGAGCGCCCGCGAGGCGAGGAAGGCGACCCCATGCCCGGTCGCGCGGATGCGGCCCTCGGAGCCCTGGAGGTTGATCGGCTTGCCGGTGATGATGCCGGGCACCATCTTGCCGGCATGGGTCGAGTAGGTGTCGAGGAACCACGCCATGGTCTGCTCGTCGGTGCCCATGTCCGGTGCCATGACGTCGATTTCCTCACCGATGAAGGGGATCATCTCCATGGTGAAGCGGCGGGTGATGCGCTCCTTCTCGCCGACCGACAAAGTACGAGGGTCGCAGTTGATGCCGCCCTTGCCGCCACCGAAGGGCAGGTCCATCAGCGCGCACTTCCAGTTCATCCACATCGCCAGCGCCGCGACCTCGCCCAGGTCGACATCGGGGTGGTAGCGCAGCCCGCCCTTCACCGGCCCGCGGCTGAGGTGGTGCTGGACCCGGTGGCCGAAGTAAACCCGGGTCGATCCGTCGTCGTGGCGGACGGGCACCGTGACCGTGATCAGGCGCTTCGGCCACTTGCAGCGCTCCCGGATGTCGTCGTCGAGCTCGAGAAAGTCGGCGACCTGATCAAACTGCTCCGCCGCCATGGCGAATACCGGGTTCTTGAGGAGTTCGGCTCGCATGGACAAGGGATAGCCGCCGACCGCCCGCGCCGCCAGCCAAAGCGCCCCCAAGATCGGGTCTGGCAGCGGGCCCGCCCGGGGCGCTAGCCTGCCGCCGATGCAACGGCTCACGGTGGACGGCAGGTTCTTCCGGCTCGGCGACGAGCGGGTGTTCCTGCGGCTGGTCACCTACGGGCCGTTCCCGGGCGGCTGGCCGGATGACTTCGACGCGGACTTTCGGCGCATGGCCGATGCCGGCTTCCAGGCGCTCCGACTCTACGACTGGCCGAGCCGTGAGTTGCTCGACGCCGCGGCGGCGCACGGCCTCCAGGTTTTCGCCGGGCATCTCTGGCCCTCCGCCCGGGACTTCCTGGGAGGAAAGGACCACACGATCGAAGGCGCACGCCTCGCGCTGATGGAGCGGGCCCCCGGGCACGCCGGACATCCGGCGATGGCGGGCGTCTTCGTCGCCAACGAGGTCCCCTCCGATCTCGTGCGCTGGATGGGGGCCACCCGGGTGCTCGAAGCGCTCGAAACGCTGATCGCCGACGGGCGGGGCATCGCCCCCGGGCTGCTGTGGGCCTACGCGAACTATCCGTCGACCGAATATCTCGAACCGGCCAACGCCGACTTCACGGCGATGAATGTTTATCTCGAAAACGGGGAGGACTTTTCCCGCTACCTGACACGCCTCCAGCACGTCGCCGGCGACCGCCCGGTGATGATCTCGGAATTTGGCTTCGATTCGCGCCGGGGAGGGCTCGCGGAGCAGGCCGAAACCCTGGCGTGGGGGGTGCGACGGGCGCGGGAAGGGGGTGCCGCCGGTTTGGCCATCTATGCTTGGAGCGACCGCTGGTGGAACGCGGGTGCGGAGGTGACCGACTGGGACTTCGGCCTCACCGATCGCCAGGCGCGCGACAAGCCGGCCCTCGGTGCGGTTCGGACCGCCTTCGCCGAAAGCCCCGGAATTCCGGCATCGCCGTCGTTCTCCGTCATTGTCTGCTGCCGCGACGGCCGCGATCGCATCGGCGCCTGCCTGCGGTCGCTCGAATCGCTGCGCGGGCCCGCGGCCGAGATCATCGTGGTCGATGACGGCTCCGGCGACGGCACGGCGGACTTCGTCGAGCGGGAGTTCCCCGATGTCCGGCTGATCCGCCTCGAGGCCGCCGGCCTCAGTGCGGCCCGCAACGCCGGGGCCGGGGCGGCCACGGGCGAGGTGGTCGCCTTCACCGACGACGACTGCGAGGCGGATCCCGACTGGCTGGTGGAACTCGCCCGCGTCTTCGGCGAGGGCTGGGATGCGGTGGGCGGCCCGAATCTGCCGCCCGCGCCCCGGGACCTCGCCGGTGCGGTGGTGACCGCGGCACCGGGCGCGGCGAGCCACGTGATGCTCGACGACCGCGAGGCCGAGCACGTGCCCGGCTGCAACATCGCGGTACGGCGTTCGGCGTACTTCCAGGTCGGCGGCTTCGATCCCGCCTTCCGAACGGCGGGCGACGACGTCGACTTCTGCTGGCGCCTTCGCGACGCGGGCATGCGCATCGGCTTCGCCCCGAATGCCTTCGTCTGGCACCACCGGAGGACCTCGCCGACCGGCTACCTGCGGCAGCAGATCGGCTACGGGCGGGCCGAGCGCCTGCTGCGGAACAAGCACCCCGACCGCTTTTCGCCCTCGGGGGATGCCATGTGGCGCGGGGTCATCTACAGCGGCGCGCCGGTGCGCGCGGAAGGCGAGCCGATCATCTACCACGGGCCGATGGGGCTTGCGGGTTACCAGGGCCTCGTCACCCGCATGCAGCCCCTGCGCCCGCTCGATTCGCGCTTCGATTCCTTCCGCGGCCGGTGGCTGCTACGGATCGTCACCTGGCTTGCACCCCGGCTCCGCTCGCGGGCCCGCACCGGCCGCTTCCGCGGCCCGGTGCCGCGCCCTTCGACCTCGCTCGAGGCTCCCGACCACGAGTTCTCGCGCGACAGCCGCCAGCCGCGGGAGGCGGTGCTGCGGCGGCTGCTCGAGGCCGGATGGCAGCCCGCCGGACCGACGGACGGGTGGGATCTCGAAAAGAACGGAAGCCGGCTGCTGCTCGCCCGCGAGGTCTTTGAGAAGGGCGAAGGCCGCTTGCTCGTCCGCATCTGGGGCCGGGAAGTTCCCGAGTTGGATTCGTGAGCGGATGCCGCTTGGCAGCGGGTCGTGAAGGTCCCATTTTCAGGCGCATGAAGACGGCCCTGCTGCTCCTACTGATCCTGCTCCCGCTCGCCGCCGAGGAAAGCGTGCGCCCGGGAATCAACGAGAAGTTCCTCGACCCGGACCTGAAGGTTGACGACTGGCTGAAGCGCTTCGAGGTGGAAAGCCGCGAGGTCTTCGATGCCCGCCGGGCGGTACTCGCCGCCTGCGAGGTGAAACCGGGCATGCGTGTCGCCGACATCGGTGCCGGCACCGGGCTCTACACCCGGATGTTCGCCGAAGCCGTCGGCCCGAAAGGTTGGGTCTATGCGGTCGAGATCAATGGCAACTTCCTCAAGCACATCCAGGCGCGGGCCAAGCAGGAGGGGCACCGGAACATCACCACCGTGCTGTGCCCGGAGGACTCGACCGGTCTGCCGCCCGAGTCCATCGACCTGGCCTTCCTGTGCGACGTTTACCACCACTTCGAGTATCCGATGTCATCGCTCGCTTCACTCGAGCAGGCGCTCCGGCCGGGCGGCGTCCTGATCTTGATCGACTTCATCCGCATCGAGGGCAAGTCCAGCGACTGGGTGATGGGGCACGTGCGAGCCGGCGAGGAGGTCTTTCGCAGGGAGATCGAGGACGCCGGGCTGAAATTCGATGCGAAGCTCACGGTCCCCGGACTGAAGGAAAACTACTGCCTTCGCTTCGTGAAACCCGAGTAGCGACGTGACCCTCAGAACCTCGGATTTCCACTACGAGCTGCCCGAAGAGCTGATCGCTTCGCGCCCGCTGGCCGAACGTTCGGCCTCGCGAATGCTGGTCCTGCACCGGGAGACCGGCGCGGTCGAGCACCGCATGTTCCGGGAACTGCCGGAGTTTCTGAAACCGGATGACCTGCTGGTGCTGAACGACACCAAGGTGATTCCCGCGCGCTTGTTCTCCGACGACGGCCGGATCGAGCTGCTGTGCCTCGACCAGCTTTCACCCACCGAGTGGCGCTGCCTGGTCAAGCCGGGCAAGCGGATGAAGGCGGGCCGCGAGGTCGTGGTCGGCGGCACCACGGGCACGGTCGTCGAGGTCTTCGACAACGGCGACCGGTTGGTGCGATGGGAGTCGCCGGTGGATCTCAACGAGCACGGCCATCTGGCGCTGCCGCATTACATGGGCCGCGACGACGAGTCCGCGGATCGCGACCGCTACCAGACGGTCTATGCCCGCGAAGAAGGCGCCATCGCCGCCCCGACCGCGGGACTCCACTTCACGCCGGAAATGCTCGACGGCTTGGATCACGACTTCCTCACGCTGCACGTCGGGGTCGGCACCTTCCGTCCCGTGAGCGCCGAACGGCCCGAGGAACACAAGATGCATTACGAGCGCTATGTTCTAACAGAAAATACCGCCCGCCGGGTGAATGCCGCCGGACGGGTGGTGGCGGTGGGCACCACGGTCACGCGGGTGCTGGAGCACCTGGGCGGCACGCGGAAGGCGGAAGACGGAAAGCGCGTCGATGAGACCCACCACCAGGGCGAGACCGACATCTTCATCTACCCGCCGCATGAGTTCCGCGCGGTCGACGTGCTGCTGACGAACTTCCACCTGCCGGAAAGCACCCTGATCATGCTGGTCAGCGCCCTGGCCGGCCGCGAGGCGGTGCTGGCGGCCTACCGCGATGCGGTGCGGGAGCGCTACCGATTCTACAGCTACGGCGATTGCATGCTGGTGTTGTAGGATTCGCGGGAATCGCGCTTCCTTCAGCGTTCTTGCGATTCGATGCAGCTCAGGGCAAGGCGGTCGATAGCGCAAGCAGTGGGACTGGATACCCATGAGAACCCACGGGCCCTGAAAAGGCGACGGGAGGTCCCCCTTACTTGTGGAAATCCTGCAGCGGCTGCACCGTCAGCTCACGCTCGCGCAGGGACCGGATCCCCTTCACGCAGGCCTCGGCGGCCGCGAGGTTGGTGGCGTGCGAAACCTTCATCGCGATGGCCGTCGAGCGGATCTTTACCTCGTCCTCACGGGCCGCCTCGTCGCTCGGCGTGTTGATGATGAACGAGATCTCACCGTTCTTCATCATGTCCACCACGTTGGGCCGGCGTCCCTCGTGAAGCTTGAAGACGCGCTCGGTTGGCACTCCGGCTTCCTTGAGATGCTGATAGGTGCCGCCGGTCGACCAGATGGTGAAACCGAGATCGACGAGATCCTTCGCCACCTCCAGGGCCCGCGGCTTGTCGCGATCGACGACGGAGATGAAGACCTTGCCCTCGGTGGGCAGCGTGTTGAAGGCGCTGATCTGGCTCTTGGCATAGGCCATTCCCCAGTCGGCATCGATGCCCATCACCTCTCCGGTCGACTTCATCTCGGGTCCGAGCACGATGTCGATGCCGGGGAACCGGTTCCACGGGAACACCGCCTCCTTCACCGAGAAGTGCGGAGGTACGACGGTCTCCGTGAATCCAATCTCCTCGAGCGTCTTGCCGAGCATGATCTGGGTCGCATACTTGGCCAGCGGCACGCCGGTCGCCTTTGAGACGAAGGGCACGGTCCGGGAGGCGCGCGGGTTGACCTCGATCACGTAGAGCTCCTCGTCCTTCACCGCGAACTGGATGTTCATCAGCCCGACGACCTCGAGTTCGCGGGCGAGGTTCTTCGCCGCGACCTCGATCTCCTCCCGGATCTTGTCAGAAAGCGAATACGAGGGGATGCAGCAGGCCGAGTCGCCGGAGTGCACCCCGGCCTGCTCGATGTGCTCCATGATCGCGCCGACCACCGCCGTGGTGCCGTCGGCGATGCAGTCGACGTCGACCTCGGTCGCGCCGTCGAGGAAGCGGTCGACCAGCACCGGCTTCTCCGGCGAGGCATCGACCGCGTCGCGCATGTAGCGGCGCAGCTCCTCATCGTTGTAAACAATCATCATCGCCCGGCCACCGAGCACGAAGGACGGCCGGACCAGCACCGGGTAGCCGATGCGGTTGGCCACCGCGAGCGCGCCGTCCTCGTCGACCGCGGTGCCGGCCTCGGCCTGCTTGAGGCCCAGCCGGTCGAGCAGCTCGGAGAAATGCTTGCGGTCCTCGGCGAGGTCGATGCTTTCCGGCGAGGTGCCGATGATCGGCACGCCGTGGCGCTTGAGGTCGGCGGCGAGGTTCAGCGGCGTCTGGCCGCCGAACTGGACGATCACGCCATGCGGCTGCTCCTGGTCGCAGATGTTGAGCACGTCCTCGAGCGTGAGCGGCTCGAAGAACAGCTTGTCGGAGGTGTCGTAGTCGGTGGAAACGGTCTCAGGGTTCGAGTTCACCATGATCGCCTCGTAGCCGGCCTCCTTCGCGGCGAAGGCGGCGTGGACGCAGCAATAGTCGAACTCGATCCCCTGGCCGATGCGGTTGGGGCCGCCGCCGAGGATGATGATCTTCTTCTTGTCGGTCTCGCGGGCCTCGTTCTCGTCGCCGTAGCTGGAGTAGAAATACGGCGTGTAGGCCTCGAACTCGGCGGCGCAGGTATCGACCAGCCGGTAGCCGGGCACGATCCCGGCGGCCTTGCGCTCGGCGCGCACCGAGTCCTCGGTGACGGCCTCGACGTTCGACTGCGCGTGACCGCTGTCGTGGGCCTCGGCGAGGTTGCGGGCGCGGGCGATCTGGCGGTCGGCGAAGCCGAGCCGCTTGGCGTCCTTGAGCTCCAGCTCGTGCAGACGCCGCCCCTCGTCGGCGATCTCCTTGAGGTGGTGCAGGAACCACGGGTCGATCTTGGTCGCCTCGAAGACCTCGTCGATGGTCCAGCCGTTGATGAAGGCGGTCTGGAGCCAGAAGATCCGCTCGGCGCCCGGGACGGCGAGCTGCTTCTCGATCTCCTCCCGCTCCGGCGCGACCGGTGCCTTGGGATCGAAGCCGAAGCCCCAGCGGCCGGTCTCGAGCGAGCGCAGGGCCTTCTGCATCGACTCCTTGAAGGTGCGGCCAATCGACATCGCCTCGCCCACCGCCTTCATCTGGGTGGTCAGCACGGCGTTGGCGGTCGGGAATTTCTCGAAGGTGAAGCGCGGCAGCTTGGTGACCACATAGTCGATCGTCGGCTCGAAGCTGGCCGGCGTCTCGCGGGTGATGTCGTTGGGCAGCTCGTCGAGCGTGTAGCCGACGGCCAGCTTGGCGGCGATCTTGGCGATCGGGAAGCCGGTCGCCTTCGAGGCCAGCGCCGAGCTGCGCGAGACCCGCGGGTTCATCTCGATGACGATCATCCGGCCGCTCACCGGGTCGATGGAGAACTGGATGTTCGAGCCACCGGTTTCGACGCCGATCTCGCGAATGCAGGCGAAGGAGGCATCGCGCATGATCTGGTACTCGCGGTCGGTCAGCGTCTGTGCCGGGGCCACGGTGATCGAGTCGCCGGTGTGCACGCCCATCGGGTCGATGTTCTCGATGGCGCAGATGACCACGCAGTTGTCGGCGCAGTCGCGCATCACCTCCATCTCGTACTCCTTCCAGCCGAGCAGGCTTTCCTCGATCAGCACCTCGGACACCGGCGAGAGGTCGAGCCCGCGGGCGATGATCTCCTCGAACTCGTCCTTGTTGTAGGCGATGCCACCGCCCTGGCCACCGAGCGTGAAGGCCGGGCGGATGATCAGCGGGAACTTCTTGCCGGTGGTCTCGGCGAGCTCGCCGGCCACCTTGCGGGCCTCCTCCATCGTGTGGGCGGTGCCGGAGTGAGGGATGTCAATGCCGATCTTGACCATCGCATCCTTGAAGAGCTGGCGGTCCTCGCCCTTGTCGATGGCCTCGGAATTCGCCCCGATCATCTTCACGCCGTGCTTGTCGAGCGTGCCGGACTTGTAGAGGTCCATCGAGCAGTTCAGCGCCGTCTGGCCGCCGAGCGTCGGCAGCAGGGCGTCGGGCTGTTCCTTGATGATGATCTTCTCGACCACCTCCGGCGTGATCGGCTCGATGTAGGTCCGGTGGGCGAACTCCGGATCGGTCATGATCGTCGCCGGGTTGGAATTCACCAGCACCACCTCGTAGCCCTCTTCCCGCAGTGCCTTGCAGGCCTGCACGCCGGAGTAGTCGAACTCACAGCCCTGGCCGATGACGATGGGACCGGAACCGATGACGAGGATCTTCTTGAGGGAGGTGTCTTTGGGCATGGCGATGTCGGGACATGGCCCGGCAGCATGAAAATCGATGCTGCGGGGGGTAAATTGCTGGGTGTTTCGCAGGGCCGCCCCTTCTTGTAAAGGGCGGCTTGCGGGAAAAGCCCGGGCTGTCGGCGGGGGCAGGCATCCCGACGCGGTCGAGGGCCAAGAAAAACGCCGGCCCCGACTGGCGGGACCGGCGTTGGGAATTGGAGTAATTTGCGTTCCGCGTCAGGGCGTCACCGTCACCAGCAGGCGGGCGAAGAGACGGCCGTCGGGTGCCAGGACGCTGCGGCGCAGCTTCACCTCAACCTTGTCGACTCCCGTGTCGTAGAAGTCGTCGGTGGGCGTGATGATCACGTCGGTGGCATCGTCCACTGCGGTGGTCCAACCGCTCAGGTCGGTGCCATACTGGGCGGCGATCGCCGTCGTGGCGTCCGCCTCCGCGTCGTCACTCCGGCGGAAGTTGAAGATGAAGAAGTCCGGATCGCTGTTGTCCAGGGTCGGCACCTTGCCGGTCATCACTTCGTTCACATCGGCGGCACCCAGCACGTAGGCCACCGCATTCTCCACTCCGTCGCCGTTGGTGTCGTCGTTGGCACCCGCACCACTCGACCAAGTGGCGTAGGAAGGGCCGCCGCCGGGAAGGCCGGTGACGGCCAGCACGACATCATTACCGCTGATTTGCAGTTCGAAGTCCGCATCGCCAATCGCGTCGGTCGCGGTCGAATCACCGCCATCAATGCTACCGGTCAGCCCACCGCTGCTGATGAGCGTGTAGGTGCCATTTTCCAAGCCGCCGAGATCGCTGAAGCTGAAGTCGCTCAGGCCGAGTGCGCCGCTTCCGATGTTCAGCGCACCGGTGACAGCGATCTGGTCGCTGGCAGCAGTGGTATCGAGCTCAAAATTAAGCAGACCCGCGCCGCCGGCTGGAGCCGAAATGTCGAGGGCACCGTCGACTGTCAGGGTGCCCACTGAGGTGCCGGGTTCGAGGCTGGCACCTGCCGCCAGGACCACGCTCACAGTGCCGGGGGTGCTGTCACTAATCGTTGCGGTGCCGCCAAGAGTACTGGTGCCGTTAACATTGAAGGTCCCTGTTCTCGATGTGAAGGTCCCGTTGACGAGGAGTTTGCCAGCGGAAACGGTGGTGGCGTCGACGCTGTTCGTTCCGTTTACCGTCCAAGTGCCTCCGTCGTTCTTCTCCAAAGATCCGGGAATGGTCCCAATCTCGGCGACTTCACCATCGCCGGTACCACGTAGAATAATGCCGCCCGATGAGGTCCCGCTCCCCGCTGATATGGCGAAGGGTGAGGTGAATTTCAGAAGGCCCGTGCCGTCGGCATCAATCGTCTGCTTGGACGAACTGTCAAAGCCCACGTTAATAATGCGGTCTGTCGTTTCGCCGAGGCCCACATACCGGAGGGTGCAGCTTGCACGCTTGCCAGTCCTTGAGAGATAGATCGTACCATTGGCCTCACTGCTGGGAGCCCCGAGGGAGCTGCTTGCTACTGGGGTTGCCACCGTGCCTGAGCCGGTTTCGATGCTGCCTGCCGTGACGCTGTTGAGGGAAGAGACGGTCAGGCTGCTGCCGGATGTCGTATCCGACCAAATCCGGGTTTCGCCGGTGTAGGTGTTCTCACCGGAAAGGGTCAGATTGGAGCCGGACCAAGTCCACACCGCGCCATCCCCGCTAATGATACCCGAGAATTCCTGCGTGTCATTCCAGTGCCAGAGTTCAGATCCGGCTGCGATTGAGATGTTACCGCTGTAGCTGCCGCCACCAAGCGTGCCACCTCCGTCATTTCGACTACCAACCTCAAGTATGCCGTTGGAAATAGTCGTGTTGCCTGTGTAGCCTTGGTCGCCGACCAACCTCAAGTTGCCGGAACCGTCCTTGGTGAGTGCCAGTGCAGCGGCACCTCCATCTTGAATCGTCCCCTGGAAGGTGATGGCGGACGAATTATCGACTGTCAGAGTTGCTGCTGTGCTGGCGCTGCCATTCTCGAATGCACCGCCATCCAAGGTTCCTACAGCAACAGTGGTATCATTGCCGTTCAAGCGCAATGTGCCGTTACTGAGTGAGAGCGTCGTGCCCGACGGTAGTGAACTTGCGGCGTTGAGTTGAAGAGTCGCATCAGTGACTGAGGTGCTACCGTCGTAGGCATTCGCAGCCCCGAGTATGACTGTGCCCGGGCCACGGACCGCGAGATCATCCCCGGCCCCTCCAAAGCCATTGGACATGGTCAAGGTGCCGCCACCGCCGCCGAGGCGGTAAGTGGTTCCAGCAGGAGTGAGCGTTCCGGTATAGGCGACACTACCAACCGCCCCTAGCGAGACGTCGGTGAGACCCGGAGTGTCGAGATCAAAAGCGGTTGCCGCATAGTTGTCGGCGGCAACTGTTCCGCTTGAAGTGGTAATGATCCGGTCGAGCGCTGCGGGGATGTTGGTGTCCACAAAGGATGCGCCGAAGACCATCGTGCCCAGCGATCCAAGTGTTACGGTCTCGCCGGAGCCGTTGATCGATGCCGGAGACTCAAATTGCGTCACGCCGCCGCCGAGCACCAGGCCGCCCGTGGCACCGCTGTTGTCGGCGTTGAGTATGAGCGTGCCGTCACCGCCCTTGGAGAGCACTTCCGTGCCGGAGTCGGTGAAAGGAACTTCGATCGTCGCATCGGCTCCCGGTTGAATCAGCAAAGTGGTGTCAGAAGCTGTCACATTGAGTGCCCCGGAGGTGCCGTCGGCCAGTGTGAGCGAGCCTTCCTCGACAAACAGGCCGCCGATGTCCTGACTGCCATCCACCGTGACCGTGTAGGTCCCGGTGGCATCCGTCCCTGCAGCGAACACGGCGGACGCTCCGGCTGCCCATGCACCCGTGGCTGCTTCGCCAGTCGCGGACACGCTCCAGTAGTCGTCAGTGCCCCATGTGCCAGTCGGTGTTGTTCCGCCAGCTCCCGCAGTGGCACCGTCACTGTCCCAGTAGTTTCCGGTGAACGGGGTTCCGGTGATGCTGATGTTGTCGAAGCGGGAGGCGCTTTTGCCCGTGCCGAAGCCGAAATAGGCAGCGGCACTGTCGAAGGTGTAGTTAGTGACGACCATGGGGCTGTTCGTGAAGCTCGGACTGTCCAGCAGGACCGAGAAGGTGCCCGTCTTGCCGGCGGTCGGAGTCCAAGTGAAGGTCGCGCTCACCCATTCATTGGTCTTGAACGCGTAGTTATTGTTGCCGTCTCCGCTGAAGAGCAGCGTATTCGAGCCATCATAGACACGGGCGCGTGTTCCGAACTGCTGTTCGCACATCCAGACGTTGATGAATTCTCCAGCGTCGCCTGTAAGTCCATCCTGCACATCACCGATGATGAAATTCGCATTCGAGTAGTTTCCCTCTTCAACTACATAAAAATCGAAGCTGCCACTGATGGGCTTCGTCGCGTCGAAGGCAGCGCCGGAGTTCACGAGATAGACGCCGGGCGCGGTTTGATTGCTTGCGGTCCAATCGAGGTTGCCGCTTTGGCCGGGATTGCCCTCGCCAGCGGTGGTTGCATAGGTGCCCTCGGCACCCACGCCAATGGTCGCCCACCCAGTCGGCACATCAGGTGCGGTCGTGCTCTCGAAATCCTGGGTGATTTGGCCGCTGGCAGTGCCAGCGGTGAGGGCAAGCCCTGCAACAGCGGCGATGAGCGGGCTCGTTATTATGATGTTGGTTTTTCGTTTCATGGCGATAGGGAGGTTTGCGGTGTGGGTTTCTCTGGATTTTGTCAGAGACATGCCCCACCACCCTCTCCACAGCGAGAGCCTCCTCCAGAGTTTTTGATCTTGGGCTCTATCCTAAATTCCAGTAAGAATCGCCCATGCGACGCCCCCGGTTGTTGAGTGCGAGCGAGCAGCTGGCGGCGTTCCTGCGGGGCGAGGTGCAGGCCGGGCGATTCGAGGGGCTGATGCCCGGGGTGCTGCGGCTGGAGAAGATGCTGGGCGTGAACCGCAACACGGTCGAAGCGGCGCTGCGGCTGCTCGAGGCGGAAGGACTTCTCGCCTCCCAGGGACGGCGGCGGCAGCGGCGCATCACCCTGCCCCCCGGCTGGAAGACCGGCCGGGTGCTCAGGATCGGCATCCTTTTCCACAGCCCGACCGACCGCGAGCTGGCTTACCTGGTCGAACTGCAGCACCAGCTCGTGGAGAAAGGCCACGACCTCACCCCGGTGAAGAAGTGCCTGGTCGACCTCGGCATGGACGTGGCGCGGGTCGCCCGCCTGGTCGGGCGAACGGAGGCGGATGCCTGGATCGTGCTCGGCGGCTCGTTCGAGGTGCTTGAGTGGTTCGTCGCCCAAAAGGTGCCGGCCTTCGCCCTCTTCGGCCGACGGCGCGAGCTGCTCATCCCCGGCGTCGGACCGGACAAGCCGCCGGCTTATGCGGCGGCCACCCGCGAGCTGATCCGCCTCGGCCACCGCCGCATCGTCCTGCTGTGCCCGCCCGAGCGGCGGATTCCCGAGCCGGGCGCCTCCGAGCGGGCCTTCCTCGCCGAGATCGCCGCCCATGGCATTCCTCTGGGACGCTACCAACTGCCCGATTGGGACGGCCGGATCGAGAGCCTCCACCAGAGGCTGGAGCTGCTGTTCCGCTACAGCCCGCCGACGGCGATGATCATCGACGAGGCCCCGCTCTTCGGCGCGGTCATGCAGTTCCTCGGGCGCAAGGGTCTGCGGGTGCCCGAGGACGTGTCGCTGGTCTGCACCGACCACGCCGACTGGTTCGACTGGCTGCAACCGAGCGTGGCGCACATCCGCTGGGATCCCGCACCCGTGGTCCGGCGCATCGTCCGCTGGGCGGACCACCTGAGCCGCGGCAAGCGCGACGTCGGGCAGGTCGAGACCCTGGCGGAGTTCGTTCCCGGCGGGACCATCGGCAAGGCCCGATAGGGCGGCCGGCCCCATCAACCCGCCACGTCCAACGGAAGACGCGGAAGCCGTGGGTTGGCATGGCGGATGCAATCCGCCGCCACGTTCAGGCTGCCGACCCGGATCGTGAAGCCGCTCTCCCGGGACCAGGCGGGCCGTTCGCTCAGCGCATGTGCTTGAAGGCGCGCTCAACGACCGCCGAGACCCGCTCGGCGACTTCGTCGAAATCACCCCGTCCGTCGATCTGCTCGACGCCGTGGAGCTTCTTATACTTTTCGATGACGGGAATCGTCTTCGTTTCGTGCTCCTGCAGGCGCTTCACGATCTTCGGCAGCTCGCTGTCGTAGGGCATCGCCCGGTCGGTCTTCGAGCGGGCGTCGAGGCGCTGGATCAGGTCCAGCGTCGGCACGTCGATCTCGAGGATCATGTTCAGCGACGAGCCGTGCTTCTTGAGCAGGCCATCGAGGATGTACGACTGCACCAGCGTCCGCGGGTAGCCCTTGAAGATGTAGCCCTTGGCGGTGTCGCGGGTCTGCTCGAGCTTCTTCTCGATCAGGCGAACAACGATCTCGTCGGGCACCAGCTCACCGCTCTCGTAGAGTTCGCGCACCCGCTTTCCAAGTTCGCTTCCGCTGCGGATCTCCTCCTCGAGCATGCGCCCGGTGGCGACGAACTCGAGGCCGTACTTCTCGGCCAGCATCATGCTCTGGGATCCGCGGCCCGACCCCGGGTAGCCGAAGACGACGACGTTCAGCAGGCGTTTGCGCAGCTCGGCGGCCACGACCTCCTGGACCCGGGCGGCGACCTCCTCGACCGTGCCGGTGCCGTCGACATCGTGGCAGATTCCCTTGTCGCGGTAGAAATTCAGGACCGGCAGGGTTTTCTCGCGGTACTCGCGGAGGCGGTTGCGGATCACGGTCTCGTTGTCGTCCGAGCGGCCGGAGGTCTTGCCACGGTCGAGCAGGCGGCGCACCGACTCCTCCTCGGGGACCTCGAGGCTGATCAGGCAATGCAGCGAGGTGTTCAGCTTCATCATCAGGCCGTCGAGGATGTAGGCCTGGATGTAGGTCCGCGGAAAACCGTCGAAGAGGAAGCCTCCCGAGTCGGGGTTGTCGGTGATCGTCTGCTCGATGATCTGGACGATGATCTCGTCGGAGACCAGTCCACCCGAGGCGATGATTTCCTGGGCCTCCAATCCGAGGCGGGTCTTCTCCTTGAGCTCCTTGCGGAGCAGGTCACCGGTGGAGATGTAGAACAACTTGTGTTCCTCGATCAGCCGTTCCGACTGGGTGCCTTTGCCGGCACCGGGCGGTCCGAAAAGCGCTATATTGAGCATGGGTGCGGATGGTTAGATCCTTCGACCCATCCCAGCGCCTTTGACCCGGCCGATCCAGCAGAATCGACGACGAAACCCGGGTTGTTTCCGGAAGGCCGGCAAACCCTTGCCCTGGAACCACGATCGGGCCGCCGAAGCGACCCGATCCCGAACGGGCCCCGGAGTGGGGCCCGTGGTGAGGCTTGGAGCTTCACGAACCGCCCCGGCGCTGGCCATTGCCGTTGCCACCGCCGTTGCCCTTGCGTTGGCGCTCGCGCCGGCCGTTGCCGTTGCCATCACACTCGCCGTCGCCATCCCGCTTGCGCGCGCGTTCGCGCTGGCCGTTCCCATTGCCGCCGCCTCCCTTGCCCTTGGCAAAATAGTCCCCGCTCTGGGCAAATCCCTGCTGGCCATGACGGAGTGGGTTGCCGTTGGCGGCCTGGGCTCCCTGGAGAGTGAAGGCGACGAGGCCGAGGGTGATGAGTAGTGTTTTCATGTCTGGTTTCGGTGTTTTGGTTTCTGGTGATACTGCCTTGATGGCACCTCCCAGAATACCCGCCGCAGATGATCCGAAGATGACGGTGGAGAAAAAATTCACCTCATTCCCGCACGACCCGGATCTCGAGTTCGGCATCGCCAATGAGTTCCGCCTCGAGCCGGCAGCCCATGGCCTCGGCGCAGGCGCGGGCCAGGGAAAGGCCCAGCCCGCAGTGGTCGCTTTCTCCACGGGCCCCGTCCGCACGCCAGAAGCGGTCGAAGAGCTTCCCGACCTGCACCTCGTCCAGGTCCGATGCCGGATTCCGCACGGCGACCAGCGTCTCACCTCCCCCGGCGGACACGGTCACGCACCCGCCCTCGTCCGCATACTCGGCCGCGTTGCCCAGGAGGTTGCCGAGCAGGTGGGACCACCACGAACGATCCCCCTGAAGTACGGCATCTTTCGTAATTTGGCACTCGAACGTCACCCGCCGGGCGGCGGCGGTCGCCGCATGGTCGGACCACAACTCGTCGACGAGTGGTCGCAGCGGAAAGGATCCGGCTTCGCCGTCGGGCCGCTCGCGCTCGATCCGGGCGAGCTGCAGCATCGCGTGGACGACGCGCTCCATCCGCTCCGACGAGGCCACCACCTCGCCCCATGCTTCGGGCCCGCCCTCCTCCGGCCACTTGAGCGCGGTCTCGGCGATGGTCTTCGTTTCCGCCAGCGGCGTGCGCATTTCGTGGGCGAGATCGGCGCTGAAGCGGCGTTCGCGGGCGAAGCTGTGGTCCATGCGCTCCATCAGGTCGTTGAGCCGGGCGGTGATCGGCCGCAGCTCCTCGGGAAGGCCCTGCTGGTCGAAGCGTTCGTCCAGCGAGGAAACGTCGATGCGCTCCACCTCGCCGGCGATCCGCCGCAACGGGGCGAGACCGGCACCGACGACCAGCCGCACGCCGAAACCCGTGAGCACCATCAGTCCGGCACCCGAGACCAGCAGGATTCCGAGCAGTCGCTGCAGCTTCCGCTCCACCTCGTCGAGCGGGCGGGCGACGGTGACCTGCATGAAGCTTCCCCTGCCCATGCCGAAGCGGTGACCCGCCGCCATCACCCGGGTGCCGTCGGCGAGCACCACCACTTGCGCCTCGCCGTCGGCGGGCCAGGGAAGCTCGTCCGGCAGGTTGTCCGAGCGGACGGCGGCATCCTCGTCGTCCAGGCGGACCTGCCAGTAGACACCGTCGCCCAGCTCCTCCATCGCCACCGGGTCGAACCGCCGCCACGGTCCGCCACGGCGCGGCCCGCCGCCGCCACCGCCACCCATCGAGCCGACGGTGCGGACCTGCCGGCACAAGGTCTGCAACTCGTTCTCAAACCCCGCCATGAGGCCCGCGCGGTAGGACAGGTAGATCGCCGCCCCCGCGCCGATCCCCAGCAGCCCGATGGCGGCGAGGAACGTGAGCGTGAGTCGGCGGCGGATCGATTTCATGTCTCTTCCAGCACGTATCCCTGGCCGCGGCGGGTGTGGATGAGCGGCGTCCCGGCGCCGGCCGCGCCCAGCTTGCGTCGGAGCTGATAGACGGTGGCATCGACCACGTTGCTCATCGGTGGGGCGAGTTCGTCGTAAAGGTGCTGCTCGAGTTCCGGGCGGCCCATCACCTTGCCGGGCTGCAGCGCCAGCACGTGCAGGAGGCGGTACTCGCGGGCGGTGAGATCCAGCCGCTCGCCACTGCGGGAGGCCGTCCGCCGGTCGGTGTCGACCTCGAGGTCGCCGACCCGGATCAGGGTCGACGGGTGGTCGAAACGCCGCCGGCACAGGGCGTCGACCCGGGCCAGCAGCTCCTCCAGCGCGAAGGGTTTGCCGAGGTAGTCGTCGGCCCCGCCGCGGAGGCCCGCCACGCGATCCTCGACCGTGTTGCGCGCGGTGAGCAGCAGGATCGGCACCCGGTTCTCCTCGCGCCGCAGCGCCGCCAGCACGTCCAGCCCGTCGAGCTTCGGCAGCATCAGGTCGAGCACCACCACGTCGTAGGCGAACTCCCGTGCGCGCCACAGGCCGTCCTCGCCGTTGTCGGCCTCGTCGACCACGTAGCCGCTGCGCTTCAGCGCCCGCGCCACCGCCGCCCGCAGGCGGTTCGAATCTTCGACTAACAACACGCGCATCCTTTTCTCCGATTCTCCAGCCCCCACTACCGGCGACAAGCGGTTTCCGCAGCCGCTCCCGCCACTCTCACCGACCGAAGATGATGGGAAGATGACGAGCCGTTCGTTTCGCGGAATCACTTCCCGAACTCCGCGACCAGCGCGCTGACGGTCGCCTTGGCGTCGCCGTAGAGCATGCGCGTGTTCTCGCCGAAGAAGAGGGCGTTCTCCAGGCCGGAGAAACCGGCGCCCTGGCCGCGCTTGAGGCAGTAGACCGTCCGCGCCTCGTGGGCGTGGATGATGGGCATGCCGTAGATCGGGCTCGAGGGGTCGTCGAGAGCGGCGGGATTCACCACGTCGTTGGCGCCGATCACGATCGCGACGTCGACGGTCGGCATGATCGGGTTCACCTGGTCCATTTCCTGGAGCATTTCGTAGGGCACGTCGGCCTCGGCGAGCAGCACGTTCATGTGGCCGGGCATGCGGCCGGCGACCGGGTGGATGGCGAAGCGCACCTCGGCGCCGTTCTCCTCGAGGATGCCGGCGAGTTCCTTGACCGCGTGCTGGGCCTGCGCCACCGCCATGCCGTAGCCGGGGACGATCACCACGCTCTGCGCCGCCTCGAGGACGTAGTAGGCGTCCTCGACCGTCGAGGGTTTCATCTCGCCGGTCACCCCCGTGCCGGCCTGCGCGGTCGCGCCGAAGCCGCTGAAGAGCACGTTGCCGATCGAGCGGTTCATCGCCTTGCACATGATGCCGGTGAGGATGAGCCCGGAGGCGCCGACCAGGCAGCCGGCGACGACCAGCACGTTGTTGAGGATGATGAAACCGGCCATCGCCGCGGCGATGCCGGACAGCGAGTTCAGCAGCGCGATCACCACCGGCATGTCGCCGCCGCCGATGGGGACCGTGATGAGCACGCCGAGCAACAGGGCCAGGACCACCAACGCCACCCCGGCGTAAACGGCCCAGGCGGTTTCGCCCCCGGCGACCATCAGCACGATTCCGGTCACCGCCGCCACCATCGCCACCAGGTTCACGAACTGCTGGCCGGAGAAGAGGCTCGGTTTCCCGGGAAACTTGCCGGACAGCTTGCCCCAGGCGACCAGGCTGCCGGTGAAGGTGATGCCGCCGATGAGCGCGGTGAGTCCGATCGCCACCAGCACGAACCAGCCGGGCACCGTCACGCCACTCTGGGCCTGCAGCAGTTCGAGGTAGTGGTCGACCCCGCCAACGCGCAGCTTGGCATACTCGGCGGCACCGACCAGCAGCGAGGCGAGGCCACCGAAGCCGTTGAAAAGGGCCACCATTTCCGGCATGCCGGTCATCTGCACCCGCGTGGCCGCGACCGCACCGATCGCGCCGCCGAGGAGGATCCCGGCGGCCACCATCGGCCAGTCGAGCCCGAGGTAGAGCAGCGTGGCCACCACCGCCAGCAGCATGCCCACCGACGACAGCCGGTTGCCCCGGCGCGCGGTGTCGGCCGAGCCGAGCCACTTGATCCCGAAGATGAACAAGATCGAGGCGGCGATGTAGAGGAGGTTGATCAGGACCGCGTTCATGGCCGCGGCCCTCCCTTGTCCTTCTTCTTGAACATCGCCAGCATGCGGTCGGTGACCATGTAGCCGCCGACGACGTTGATCGAGGCGAAGACGACCGCGGCGAAGCCGAGCCACTTGGCCGCGGGTCCCTCCATGGTGTTGAGCGCCAGCAGGGCGCCGACGATGGTGATGCCGGAAATGGCGTTCGACCCGCTCATCAGCGGCGTGTGGAGTTGCGACGGGACTTTCGAGATCAGTTCGAAGCCGAGGAAAATCGCCAGGGTGAAGGCGAACAGAAGAAGGAGGAGCGGGGCGAGTTCCATGATGGAGGATGGCGGATGGAAGATGGTGGATGAAGGAGCGCGCGAAGTTGTCGCGCATCGCCCTACCCTGCAGGCTTGAAGCGTTCGTGGACGATCTGCCCGCCATGGGTCAGCAGGCAGCCCTTGATGATCTCGTCGTCGGTCCTGAGCGGGAAGGTCTCCCCGTCCCAGAAGTGCTCGATCAGGTTGACGATGTTGGCGGCAAACATCTGGCTGGCATGGCGGGGCACGCGGGCCTCGAGGGCACCCCAGCCGATGATGCGGACGCCGGCATCGGTGACCACTTCCTCGTCGCACACGGTGCCCTCGACATTGCCGCCACCCTCGGCGGCGAGGTCGACCACCACGCTGCCGGGCCGCATGCCGGCAATCATGCCGGCAGTGAGAAGGACCGGCGCCTTGCGCCCGAAAACCTTGGCCGTGGTGACCACGATGTCCGCCCCGCTGCAGATCTTCGCCATCCCCTGGCGCTGGAGTTCGACCTGCTCGGGAGTGAGTTCCCGGGCGTAGCCCTGCTCGGTCTCGCCGGTCTCGCCGATGTCGATCTTCACGAACTTGGCACCCAGCGATTTCACCTGTTCCTCGACGACGGGACGCGTGTCGAAGGCCTCGACCCGCGCTCCCAGCCGCCGCGCGGTGGCGATCGCCTGCAGGCCCGCCACGCCGACCCCGATCACGAAGACCTTGGCCGGCGAAATCGTGCCCGCCGGCGTCATCATCATCGGCAGGATGGCATCGAGCCGTTCCGCGGCGGTGACCACCCCCATGTAGCCGGCGAGGTTGGCCTGGCTGCTGAGCACGTCCATCTTCTGCGCCAGCGTCGTGCGGGGGATGAGTTCGCTGCACAGGGCGCTGACCCCGGCATCGGCGTAGGCCTTGATCCGCTCAGGTGAGCCGAAGGGATCCATCAGCCCGGTCGCAAGGGATCCCGGTTTCTGGAGGGCAACCTCTTCCACTTCCGCCGGGCGGACGCGGATGACGAAGTCCGCCTCGCCAAGGGCCGCGGCAAGATCGGTGCGGATCGTTGCTCCCGCCTCTTCATAGTCGGCGTCAAGATGGCCGGCCGCCTCGCCGCCACCGGCCTCGATCGCAACCGCGGCACCCAGCTTCACCAGCCTCGCGACGGCGGCGGGATCCAACCCGACGCGTGACTCCAACGGGCGGGTTTCCTTGGGGACGAAGAGCAACATGGGAATGTCTCCGAATCGGCGCGGAGCCACCTGCCATGCAAGCCAGCCAACCTGCCGAAGACAAGATGAATTCCCCTGCTGCCGTCCATCATGCCACTGGCGGGTAAGACAAGCCGCTCTGGTGCATCGGGCGCGATTGGCGTAGGCCCGGACCCGTGAACCCGAGCCTGCAACGATTTTCCGGCAGCCGCATGATTGCGGCGGCTTTCGTGATCGGCTTCTGCTCCGGCCCGGGCCAGTCCTTCACCTTCTCGGTCTTCCAGCCCTTCCTGCTGGAAAGCTTCGGCATTTCCCGTGGCACCTTCGCCGGCATCTACGCGGCCGGCAGCCTGCTCAGCGCGTTGGTCGCCTCGCTGGCAGGCCGGGCCGCGGACCGCTACGGCATCCGTCGTACTCTGGCGCTTTCCGCGGTGGTGATGGCCGCCGCCTGCGGTGGCATGGCGGTCAGCGGGGGACTGGTTCCACTCGCCGTTTCGCTCGCCGTGCTGCGCGCCCTCGGCCAGGGCACGCTGGTCCTGCTCGGCAGCCTGCTGGTGATGCAGTGGTATGCCCGTCGCCGCGGCCGGGCGATGTCGCTGGCCGGCCTCGGCGTCTCTCTCTCCGGTGCCGTGCTTCCCCCCGCCTGCTTTGCCGCCATCGCCGCCCTCGGGTGGCGGGAAAGCTACGCGTGGACCGGCGGCATCCTGCTGGTGGTGCTGCTCGGCGTGGCCGCCCTGATGGTGCGCAACACGCCGGAGGAGCTCGGCCAGCATCCCGATGGGGATGGCGTGCCGCAGCCGATCCCGAAACGGCGGGCCGACCGCCGCGTGTTCCGCTCGGCGCGCTTCTGGATCCTGGCCATCGCGCTGGCCGCGGCGCCCTTTGTCGTCACCGCGCTGGTCTTCCACCAGGCCTCGCTGTTCGCCGACCGGGGGATCTCCGGCGGTGCGGCCGCCGGCATGCTGTCGGTGCTGGCCGTCGCCTCGGCCGTCACCACCCTCATCACCGGGCCCCTCGTCGACCGCTTCGGTGTGCGCCGGATTCTGCGGGCTTCGCTGTTGCTGCAGATGCTCTGCCTGCTCCTCGCGCACCTGCTTCAACCCGGTGCGATGATGTGGATCTACACCCTGCTGGTCGGGGCGGTCGCCGGCAGCTCGGGGGTGATGGGCGGGGTCACCTGGGCGCGCTTCTACGGACGGGACGGGCTCGGCGCGGTGCAGGGCTCGGCCGGCACCGTCGTCCTCACCGCCGCCGCCGTGGCCCCGCTGCCGATGGGATTCCTGCGCGACCTCACCGGTTCCCATCTCGCCGGCCTCTCGGTGTGCCTCATCCTCCCGCTCGCCGGGCTCGTGCTGCTGACGCGCGACGTGGAGGCGATGGAGGAATAGTCGACAGTCAGGCGTCGAAATACTCGAAGACCACTTCGCCGCGATCCCAATCGACCTCCAGCGAGCCGTGGTTTCCCTGCACCGGAACGGAGTCGAAACACTCGATTCCCGAATCCTGTGCCGACTTGAATCCGAAGGCACGCATGAACGCCCGCACCTCCTCGACAGGCGCCACGAATTCCAGGCGGAACTCGTCCTCGACGATGATGGAGTAGCGCTCGTGAGCGAGGACTTCGGCGGAGGGGGGCAGCTCGTGCCCGGTCACGCGGTGGAAGTACCGCTGTGGGGAAATCCGATCCATGATCGCCGGAACGACCAGCACCGACAGACCCACCAGCAGGGGCAGGAAGCCTCCCATCCACCAGGCCCGGTTCCTGCAGACCGGGGCCGCGATTCGGATGATCCCGTAGCCGGACCCGTGCAGCACGAGGGCGAAGGGAAACAGGAAGCCGGAGAGGAGGAGGAGGAGGTAGTGCCCGTGCAGGTCCGCCACGGCATCCCTCCAATCGGTGTTCACGACCAGCGCCCGGACAAGGAGCGTGAGAAAGGGCATGGTGTAGGCCCCCGCCGCCACCAGAAACGCCTTCCGCAAACGGGCACCGGTCCGGGCGGGGTGATCGAGTGCGGCGTCCTCCATGGCCGGACCTCAATACCACAGGTCGCGGAAACGAAGCGACCCACTCGAGGAAATTGACAAGCGGCATGCCTGCATGCATGGTGCATGCATGGCAACGAAGACGATCTCGATCGATCTGGAGGCGTACGAGCGACTTTCGGGCGCGCGGCGGGAGCCGAAGGAGTCGTTTTCCCAAGTGATCAAGCGCGCCGAGTGGGGTGAGCAGGGCAAGACTTGTGGGGCCTTGCTCGCCTCGCTGTCGAAAATCCCGGTAGTGGATGATGAGGTGCTGGAGCGGCTGGAGCGGGCCCAGGCAGAAGACGCGGCCCCTGACGACGCGTGGTCGTGAAGGCTCTGCTCTTCGACACCTGCTTCCTGATCGACCTCGAGCGCGAGTTGCGGCGGGGCGAGGGACGGGCCCACGAATTCCTGCGGCTCCATCCGGCTTCCCATGCCCGCTTGAGCTGGACGACGGTTGGCGAGTTTGCGGAAGGCTTCGGGGGCGTCGATCATCCGGCCTGCGGGGCGATGCTGGCGCGCTTCGAAATCGTGCCGGTGGATCGTTCGGTCGCCGACCGCTATGCCTTCATCACCCGGCACCTGCGCGACCGCCGGCAGCTGATCGGGGCCAACGACCTGTGGATCGCCGCTGCCGCGCTCGCCCACGACCTGCCGCTGGTCACGAACAACCTCTCGCACTTCGAAAGGGTGCCGGGGCTGTCCGTCATGAGCTACTAGAATTGACGTAATCAGACGTCCACGTACTCGAAGACTGCCACTCCGGACATCCAGTTGATGGTCAGCTTGCTGAAGCCGCCGTGATCATGGTCCAAGTGGAATTCCTCGGTGGAGCCCCTGAGGTTCCCCTCCCCCCAACCGAGATCATCCACCAACTGCCGCAAAGCCTCTTCCGAAGCTCGGAACTCGAATTCGACGCTGTAGTCGATGCCCGCGCTGATCGAGCGGTAGTCGAGCATCACCGCTTCCGCGGGAAACGCCACGCCGGCAAGACGTTCGAACCGTCGCTCGGGCTGGATACGGTCGAGCAACGCGGGAATCTGCATCCCAAACGCGACGAGGACCGGCAGGCCCAGGATGAGCAGATCACGAACACCCCGTAGTCTCGGGATGCGGCCAAGGGCGCGCCCCACCAACGCCGCCGGCAGAAAGAACATCCCCATCGCGAAGGGCGAAACCACCAAGTCAAACACCGCCCGATGCCAAACCGGGTAGTAAGGCCAGACGTTGTAAAGCAATAGAGAGTTCCCGAACAAACTGGCCCACGCCAGAACCCACAGGGCCCCGAGGATCAGCCACCTGCGCTGACGTTTGGCGCGCTTTTGGAGCGCTGCCTCAAGGTCGTCGTGACGAAAGCGAACCTCTGATCCGGGTATCATGCCTCTCTTCGCAACCTCGCCAGATCCGCCAAATCCTGAGGCCGGCCCGTCGCCTCCTTGTTCCGTTCGAGTTCCGACTTGCCGATGACGAACACAGACAAGCCGTCGAGATCGACCGGGATCCGCGAAGCGCGCGCATCTTCCCACGTCACGCCGGTGATACCCGTCAGCAGATTGATCCGGTTGGGAGCACGGCCCAGTTGGATCACCTGCCCCTCGTCGAGGAAGTCGCTGCGACTGATCCCAATGCCACCGAAACCGAACTCCTCGATCACTGCCTCGAGGCGCTCGGCATTCTCCGGGGAGACGAGGACCATCAGATCGATGTCCTCGGTAAACCGCGGAGCTCCGTGAAAGGCAAGGGCGTAGCCGCCCACGATCAGGAACTCAACTTTCCGCGAGAGGCACAACGCGACAAACTCGCGAACGTCGGGGTGCAGCTTCATCGGCATCCGGGTAAAAGGCTCGGCCACGAGACAGGAGTTCCTCGAAGATCGCCATGGCCTCATCGCGGTCCTCGATCCGCGGAGGGATGTCCTCGGACTCAAGCGGGCGTTTGATCGCGACTTTCTCCACAGCCGCAACCTAACCGGCGAAACGGGAAGTGTCGAGGAGCGGCGGTGGCGACGGGTCCGAATGAAAGGGGTGGGCAGCGGTCGATGCCCTGGCGTTCGAGGGCCCGGCTTCGGCAATGTCGATCGGGCCACGGGCCTGGAAGGCCCGGCCACGGTCGGCTGAAGCCGGCGCTCCGTCAGTCCTCGTCCTTCGCGCCTTTCACGCGGACCTTGCCGCGGAGCTTGGCCTCGATGAAGGCGTCGATGTCGCCATCCATGATGTTCTGGATGTTGCCGCTTTCCTCGCCGGTGCGGAGGTCGAGGACCTTCTGGTAGGGCTGGAAGACGTAGGAGCGGATCTGGTTGCCCCAGGCGATCTCGCCCTTTTCGCCGTAGGCCTGCTCGGCGGCGGCGGCGCGCTTGTCCTCCTCGAGCTGGAGCAGCTTCGCCTTGAGGATCTGGAACGCGAGTTCCTTGTTGGCGCCCTGGGTCCGGGCGGCGGTCGACTTGATCAGGATGCCGGTCGGCAGGTGGCGCAGCAGCACCGCGGTCTCCACCTTGTTGACGTTCTGGCCGCCCTTGCCGCCGGAGCGGGCGGTGGTGATCTCGATGTCCTTGTCGGCGATCTCGATCTTGATCTCGTCGTCGAGTTCCGGGGTGGCATCGACCGAGGCGAAGGAGGTGTGGCGCTTGCCGGCCGAGTCGAAGGGCGAGATGCGAACCAGCCGGTGGACGCCGCGCTCGTTCTTCATGAAACCGTAGGCGTTCTCACCGGTGACCTTGATCGTCACGGATCGGAGGCCGGCCTCCTCGCCGTCCTCGTAATCAATCGTCTCGACATTGTAGCCCTTCTGCTCGGCCCAGCGGACATACATCCGCTGCAGCATCTGGGCCCAGTCGCAGGCCTCGGTGCCGCCGGCGCCGGCCTGGATCTGGACGAAGCAGTTGGCCGCGTCGTTCGGCTTGTCGAGCAGGGTGACCAGCTCGAAGGCGGCGATGTCCTTGGTCAACTGTCGTGCCTGCTCGACCGCCTCGGCGGCCGCGTCGTCGTCGTCGAACTCCTTGGCCAACTCGATCGCCGCCAGCACGTCGGCGAGCCCCGACTCCAGCCGGGCGAAGGTCTCGGCCTTCTTCTTGAGGGAAGCCGCCCGCTCACTGGTCTGGCGGGCCTTTCCGGGATCGTCCCAGAAATCGGGCGCCCCCATGGACTCTTCGAGGGTCGCAACCTCGCGGTTCAGCTTTTCGACGTCAAAGATACCTCCCGAGCTCGGCGATGCGCTTGCGAAGCGCCTCGGTGTCGAGCGTCGTGAGGTCGGTGGTACGGATTTCAGCCATCGCGGGGCGGAGGGAACGGCAGCACCGCCCCGGACACAAGAACGAAGCGCCCCCCACGCCCTTTGTCCTGCCACTTGGATTGACACCCCCTTCCATTTCATGCATGGTTCATGCATGGCTACGAAGACGATCAGTCTGGAGCTGGACGCCTACGAGAAACTGAAGGCGGCCAAGCGGAAGGGGGAATCCTTCTCCTCGGTGGTCCGTCGTGCCCGGCTGTCGGAGCCGCCGCCAACCTTTGCTGATTTGCGCAAGCACATGCAGCAGGGCGGCAGCGGCGTGGATGCGAAGGTGCTCGATGAGATCGAGGCCGCCGCCGCAAACGACACGATCCCCGACAATCCATGGGGCTGATCCTCGACACCTGCTTCGTCATTGAACTGGAGAGGCGGATCAAGCGCAACGATCCGCAGTTCCTCGACGACTTCGCGGCCCGGTTCCCGGACGAATCCCTGTTCGTGAATTTTGCCGTCGTCGGCGAACTCGCCTGCGGGAATTTCGCGGACGGGCTGAGCGGATGGCGACGCCTCTGTTCGCCCTTTCCCGTGCTTCCCTGGAGTCCCGAGATCAGCTGGGAGTACGGATGCCTCTACCGGGACTTGGCCGCCGACGGCAATCTAATCGGCACAAACGATCTGTGGATTGCCGCGACCGCCCGCGTCCACGGGTATGGCGTGGTGACCCACAACGAACGGGAGTTCGGGCGCGTCCCGGATCTGAAGGTCGTGCCTTTCTAACAGTCATTAGCGATGACTTGAAGGGGCCCCCGGATGCCCCGACCTTACCCGCGTCTCATGAGCGACTGCTGCAGCGGAAAAAACCCCGAGCCCAAGAAGCCCTGCTGTGGCGGGGGGAAGGAAGAGGCGTCGTCGCCCTCTTGCTGTGGCGGCGGGGGTGACCCGCCGAAGGAGGGCGACTCCTGCTGCGGGGGTCGCGGCAAGGTCGACTGGCTGCTGTGGGGATCCCTGTCGCTGGTCGCCGCCGGCATCGCCGGGCATTTCATCGGAGCGGGCCCCGGGTGGTGGCAGACCTTCGCCCACGGCTCGTGGGAGCTGATGACCAAGGCGTGGTGGGGCATCCTCATCGGGATCGTGGCGGTCGGCGTGCTCGGCCAGGTGCCGAAGGAGGTGGTCTCGAGGCTGCTCGGGCGCGGCGGGACCATCGGCGGCATCGTCCGCGCCACCTTCGCCGGCACGCTGCTCGACCTGTGCAACCACGGCATCCTGATGGTCGGCATGCAGCTCTATCGCAAGGGCGCGTCGCTCGGGCAGGTCATCGCCTTCCTCGTCTCGAGCCCGTGGAACTCGCTGTCGCTCACACTCATCCTGATCGGCCTGATCGGCCTGAAATGGACGCTCGCCTTCATCGCGCTGTCGATGGTCATCGGCATCATCAGCGGGCGGATCGCCGACTTCCTGGTGAAACGGGGCGCGCTTCCGGCCAACCGCCACACCGTCGAGGTCGATGCGGACTACCGCCTGCGCGACGGTCTGCGCGAGGTGGGGAAAAACATCCGCCCCGGCGGCGGCAACCTGGGCCGGATGGTGCGCGGTGGCCTCAGCGAGTCGCGCATGATCCTGCGCTGGATCTTCTTCGGCTTCGCCATGGCGGCGGCGGTCCGCGCCTTCGTTCCGACCGAGGTCTTCAACCAGTACTTCGGCCCCAGCCTGCTCGGCCTGCTGCTCACGCTGGTCGCGACCAGCGTGATCGAGGTCTGCTCGGAGGGATCGAGCCCGATCGCCGCCGATCTGCTCAACCGCGCCGGGGCCCCGGGCAACGCCTTCACTTTCCTGATGGCCGGCGCGGCCACCGACTACACCGAGATCATGGCGCTGAAGGAGACGACGAAGTCGTGGAAGGCCACCTTCGCCCTGCCGCTCATCACCACTCCCCAGGTGCTGGTGATTTCGTGGCTGCTGAATCAGTCATGAACCCGGTGGATGTCGATGCGGGTTCTCCCCGTGGACGAAGCGAAGGGAGCATCGTCGAAGGTCTCAAGGTCCAAGGTCGCATGTCCTCCGGTTGGGAAGCCCCGAAGCCAGCAAACCGCGTAGCTCGATCAGACTTTCGACCTTCAGACCGGCTCAACGCCGCTTCCTCATCTCCTCGATGCTGATCGCGCCCGGTGGGACCCAGCCTTCCTTGTCGCGCTGGCGCTTGATCTTCCAAGCCTCGTTGTTGACACGAACCTGCTCCTCGGAACGCCCGTCGAGCAGCCAGTTCGGATCGCGCTCGTGGGACTCCTTGAAGATCGCCCCGGCGCGCTCGACCAGATCCGTCCGCTCACTGGCGAGGTTCTTCGATTCGCCGGAATCCTTGGCGAGGTCGTAGATCTCGATCGGCTTGCCGAGTCCGGGCATGACCGCCTTCCAATCGCCCCAGCGGGCGGCCCTTCCGAAGTTGCGCGACTCGTGCAGCTCCCAGTAGAAATATTCCCGGTCCGGTGCCTCGCCGCCCTCGAGGAAGGAAACCAGCGAATGACCATCGGTGCGGTACCCTTCGGGCGGCGTCACGCCACTGAACTCGACGAAGGTGGGCATCAGGTCCCAGAAGGCCCACGGACCTTCCGCCACGCGGCCGGCCGGCACCGTGCCGGGCCACCAGGCGAGCGCCGCCTGGCGCAGCGCGCCCTCGTACATGCCGCGCTTGAAGCCGCGCAGTCCGTTGCGGGTCTGCTTGAAGAGCTTCCCGATCTCCGAATCCGGCGCGAAGGACGAGCCATTGTCGCCGGAGAAGACGATCAGCGTGTTCCGGTCGACGCCGAGTTCGCGCAGCGTGTCGACCAGCTCGCCGACGTCGGAATCGACCCGCGTGACCTGGGCGGCGTAGGCCTTCTGCGTGTCGGTCCACGGCTTGTCCTTGTAGATCCCGAAGTCGTCGATCTCGTGGCGTCCATGCGGCAGGGTGATGGCATAGAAAAGGAAGAAGGGCTTCTTCCCGTTGGCCTTGAGCCAGTGGATCATGTCCTCCTGGATGAGGTCCTGGGCGTAGGTCTCGCCGACGTTGCGGCCGTTGTTCCCCGGCAGCGCGACCGGCTGGTCGTCGGCATAGAGGTAGGTGGGAAAGTAGGAATGCGCGTGGCGCTGACAGTTGTAGCCGAAGAAGCGGTCGAAGCCCTGCTTGAGCGGGCTGCCGGTCGTGTCGAAGAAGCCCATCCCCCACTTGCCGAAAACCCCGGTGGCGTAGCCGGCCGACTTCGCCACCTCGCCGAGGGTGACGGTTTCCGCAGGCAGGGGCAGCTGCCCCTCGGGCGGGACCTCGAAGTTGCCCCGGATCGGGCAATGTCCGGCGTGAAGGCCGGTCATGAACGACGCCCTGCTCGGCGCGCACACGGTGGTGCCGCAGTAGCCCTGCAGGTAGCGGGTGCCCTGCGCGGCGAGTTCGTCGAGGCGGGGCGTCTGGATGAGTTCCTGGCCATAACAGCCGAGGTCGCCCTGGGCGACGTCATCACTGAGGATGAAGATGAAATTCGGCGGAGCCGCCGCGGCGATGCCGGAAGCCAGAATCAGGAGGGCGAGAGCAAGCATTCGCATGTCCCAAGCTCACGCCCTGGGCCCGGCCCCGTCAACCCCGGGCTCCTCCCCGTCACTCGTCCTCCGGAAACTCCAGCTCGGACAGCTTCAGCGAATGCTCGAGAAGCTTCTCGCCCGCGGCGTCGATCACCGCGAGCCCGACCACGCCTTTTCCCCAGTCGATTTCCGTCAAGGGCGCGCGGGTCGATGACCTCAACCGATCCGGTCCGGCGGGTCCGGCACCTCGGGTTGCCAGGGGTGCAGGAAATGGTGATGCCCGTGCCAGTCCGGCAGGTAGTAGGCGCCCGCAGCCACCGAGCCCACATAGAGCAGGGGCGCGAGCAGCAGGGAAACGCCGAAGGTCGCCGGGCCGAGCAGCAGTGCGATGAAGACAATGAGGACGTTGCCGCCGAAGAGCAGTCCGAATCCGGACGCGTAGTGGTGCTTGTAGAGGTGGCCTGCACCGGGGATGACGCTCAGGAAGAGCGCGAACTTGTCGCGATCGACCGACCGCCAGGCTTGTAGCAATTCGTTCATGACGAGTTGAGGGTTGATTCCAACTGTCATGATCCCACTCGAAGTGAAAAATGGCAAGTTCGCAGCGCGAGGAAGCGGAAAACCACCGCTCCCCTCCTTCGCGGATTGGCAAGGCGGACAAATCCTGCAATTTCCACGGGCATGGAACGCGTCAAGACCGCCATCGTCGGCGCCAGCGGCTACACCGGGCAGGAGCTGCTGCGGCTGCTGTTGCTCCACCCGCAGGTCGAACTCGTCGCCGCCACCTCGCGGCAGGAATCCGGCCGCTCGCTGGCCGACGTCTTCCCGCGCTATCGGGGCCTTCCCGGCAGCGAGCTTGCCTTCATCGCCCCGGATCCCGAGGCGATTGCCGCGACCGGGGCGAAGGCCGCCTTCCTCGCCCTGCCCCACGGCGTCGCCGCCGAGATCGCCCGGGCGCTGCTCGAACGGGGACTCAAGGTGATCGACCTGAGCGCCGACTTCCGCCTCAGCGACCCGCAGGTCTATGCCGAGTTCTACGGTCACGATCATCCGGCGCCCGACCTCCTGGCCGAGGCCGTCTATGGCTTGCCGGAAATCCGGGCTGACGAGATCGCGGCGACCCGGCTGATCGCCTCGCCCGGATGCTATCCGACCAGCATCCTGCTGCCGCTGATTCCCCTGCTGAAGAAGGGCCTCGTCGATCCCGCGACCATCGTTGCCAACTCGATGAGCGGCGTCAGTGGCGCGGGACGCAAGGAGGCCATTCCCCTGCTCTTCTGTGAGTGCAACGAAAGCGCCCGCGCCTACGGCATCCCCAAGCACCGGCACCTGTCGGAGATCGAGCAGGAACTCTCGCGGGCGGCGGGCGACGCGGTGCGGATCACCTTCATCCCCCACCTGATCCCGGTGAATGCCGGCATCGCCACCACGACCACCGCCACCCTCGCCGACGGAGTCGCGCCGGAGGCCGTTGGCGAAGCACTCGAGGAGGCCTATGCCGGGGCGGACTTCGTGCGTCTGTTAGGAAGGGGTGGCTGCGCCGACACCAAGCACGTGACCCGCACCAACTTCATCGACATCGGCTGGGAGCACGACCCGCGGACCGGCCGCATCCTGCTGATGAGTGCCGAGGACAACCTGGGCAAGGGGGCGGGCTCGCAGGCGGTCCAGTCCTTCAATCTTGCGTTCGGGCTTGAGCCGACCGCCGGTCTCCGCTTGGTATAGGTTCCTCACCCGCCGACGCGCCACCCATGGACTTTCCCATCATCCGGATCAAAGGCGGCGTCGGCGCACCCCGCGGGTTCCGGACGTCGGCGGTGTCGTGCGGGATCAAGAACCCCGAGGCGACGCGACTCGACCTGGCGCTCATCCATTCCGACGAGCCCGGCACCTCGGCCGGCACCTTCACCACCAACCGCGTCAAGGCGGCCCCGGTGAAGGTGACCCAGGCCCACCTGCGGCGCGGGGACCTCCGCGCGATCGTCGCCAACTCCGGCAATGCCAACGCCTGCACCGGCATGCAGGGAATCCACGACGCGCGCGCCATGTCCAAGGCCATCGCCGGGCGCCTCGATCTCAAGCAGAGCGAGGTCGGTGTCTGCTCCACCGGCGTGATCGGCCTGCCGATGCCGATGGCCCGGATCGAACCGAAGTTCGACAGCCTGGTGGAGGGCCTGGCGAGAAAACAGGGGGAAGACGTCGCCCGCGCCATCATGACCAGCGACACCCGGCCCAAGGAGCTGGCGATTTCCTTCGACCTCGGTGGCAAGCGCGTGCGCATCGGCGGCTGCGTGAAGGGTGCCGGCATGATCTGCCCGAGCATGGCGACCATGCTCGCCTTTTTCACCACCGACGTCCCGATGTCCAAGGACACCCTCCAGCGGGCGGTGCTCGAGGCGGTCGAGGAAAGCTTCAACCGCATCACCATCGACGGCGACATGAGCACCAACGACACCGTGCTGGTGCTCTCGAATGCCGCGTCGGGAATCCGCCCGCTGCGGCGCAACGGGCCGCGCTGCCGTCAGTTCCGCAAGGCGCTCAAGTGGCTGATGAACGAACTCGCGATGGAACTCGTCCGCGACGGAGAACGGGTGACGAAGTTCGTCACGGTCACGGTGAAGGGCGCCCGCACCTACCTCGATGCCAAGAAGGTCGCCGAAGCCGTTTGCAAGTCGGCGCTGGTCAAATCCTCATGGAATGGCGGCGACCCGAACTGGGGCCGGGTGATCCATGCCATCGGCTACTCGCGCGCGCGGATCCGCGAGGAGCTGATCGACATCCTCTACGACGGCAAACCGGCCTGCTGCGGCGGCTTGCAGGCGGACACGCCGATGGACGGGCTGCGCGAGATCGTCGCCAAGCCGGAGTTCCAGATCGAGATCCACCTCAACCAGGGCAAGGCCGACTACCACATGTACAGCAGCGACCTCTCGCCGGAGTACATCGATTTCAACCGCTCCGAGTACGCCTACTGGAAACAGGCCCGCAAGGACGGGCTGGCGTAGGCGGACCGCCGATCTCCGAATCGGCATGGAAACGCTCCGGAATGGACCGAGAGATGTCGCCCAACCAATGATGGCGCGTCGGGGATGCCGGCCTGATTGAGGAGCGAAGCCGATTCGGAGATCGGCGGTCCTCCGCACTTGCCACACCCCCGCTTTGCTTCGCAAAGTCCCGGCATGACGACGCATGAAGACGCGGCCGAACAGCTGCGGGCGATCCGTACGATGATGGAGCGGGCAACGATTTTCCGGGCGCTTTCCGGGGAGGCGGCGCTGTTCGGCGGGGCCGCTTCGCTGGCCGCCGGGTGGGTGTCGGAGTCGCGCTCGGGCTGGGCCTGGGGCAGCGTGTGGCTGGTCGGGCTGGCGGTCGTGGTCGGTTTCGGCATCTGGCAGCTCTTCCGCACCGCTTCATCCAAGGGCAAGCAGGTTTGGTCGCACGGCCTGCAGGTGGCCCTGCGCGGGGCGCTGCCCTCGCTGATCGCCGGCGGCTTTCTCGGGCTCCTCTACCTGAAGTACGGCAAGGGTGGTAGCGAGATCCTCGCCGCCTCGATCTGGATTCTCCACTACGGCCTCGCGCTGCTGGCGATCCGCGAGTTCGCGCCCAAGTCGATGACCTGGCTGGGCATCGCCTTCCTCCTCACCGGCATCGCCAGCTTCTCGGCGCTGACCTTCATCCAGACCGCCACCCCCCTGCTCGCCCGGCTCGGGCCGTCCGGCCTGATGGCGGCCACCTTCGGGGGCTTCCATTTGCTCTACGGCGCCGCCATCGTCACCACCACCCGCCACGGGGACGGATGATCGACTTCTCCAAGCTGGACAAAACCATCCACGAGAAAGGCAGGCTCGGCATCATGACCCTGCTCGCCTCGCGCGTGGATGCGTGGCCGTTCCAGGAGCTCAAGGGCGAGCTCGAGATGAGCGACGGCAACCTGATCACCCACCTGCGCACGCTCGAGAAGGCCGGCTACGTCGGCTCGACGAAAATCACCGGCGAAGGCCGGCCGCAAACCCTTTACGAATTGAGCGCCAGCGGGCGAAAGGCCTTCGAAGACTACCTCGCCCTGCTCGAGCAGATCCTCGACCTCGGCAAATAGCTTCATTTCGGGCTTGTCCCTCTTTACTTTGTTCTGCAAAGTTTAGTCACGCCGGCAGCAACGCCGGTTCTTTTCGGACTATTTACTTTGCAAAACAAAGCGATGATTTCGACGACGACGAGGAAGATTTGCCGGGCGGCGGTGCTCGGGATGAGTCAGGAGGCGCGGGATGCCACGAGCGTGCTCGAGAGGCGTCTGGGTGCCGGGCCGCTGATGCTGTTGGGCGCGCCCGGACCGCACCGCGCACTTCTGGACCGGGCCCGCCGCCACGGTGCCTTGGAGGGAAACCCGGCGGACGCCACCTCTCCCACCACGCGGGTGGTGATCCCGATGGACGGGATCTCGCCCGGGCAACGCCGGGCGTGGAAGGCCGGCGGTTACGAGCTGATCGACCTGACCCTGCCGGCGGTGAAGCGCCTGCACGCGATGAAGGCGCTGCTGCGCTCCGAAGGCCGGAGGATTGTCGTCGCCGGCTTTCGCGACGACCCGGAGTGCCAGGCGCTCGCAGGCGAGGGGGTGACCATCGTCGAGGACGTGGACGGCGTCGCGCGGCTGCCCTTCGCGCCACGAACCGCCCTGCTCAGCCAGACCACCCTCGGCCACCGCCGCTTCACCGCGATCGAGGCGGCGCTGCGGCGTCGGCATCCGGACAGTCAGGTGGTGGCCATGGACACCCGCTGTCCCGCCCTGCTCCGCCGCGAGAAGGCGCTGGTTCCGCTGGCACGCCACTGCGAGCTGATCGTCGTCCTCGCGGCAGCCGCGGACCGATCCGGTCAGGCACTCTACGAAGCCGCCCGCTGCCTCGGGGTGCCGGCGCTGCGCATCCACGATCCCGCCGCGACGCCCGGGTTCGGCGACGCCCGGCGGATCGGGCTGACCGCCGGCCTGCACACGCCGATGGACGAAGTGGATGCCTTCGCCCGCCGCTTCGCCTGAGCAGGCTGGTCGGCGCACCGGCTTTGTGGCAGAACGCCCGCGATGAAACCCATCGCCGCCTGCCTTCTCGCCCTGATCTCCGCCTCCCCGGTCCTGGCCGAGCCCCTTTCGCAGGCCGATCGGCAGGCCTTGATCGAGGCCCTCGACGCGCTCAAGAACGCGGCTTCCGACCACGCCACCACCCGCCTCGGCAGCGCGGCGAGCGCCTTCCAGGCCGGGGTCGCCAGCGCCGATGCCGCCACCGAGCTCTACCTCCGCTGCGTCGAGAAGGTCGACTTCGAGGAGCGCGACCGGAAATCCTCGGAGTTCCGCGAGTGGAAAAAACGCAACAAGAGCCGGCTCGACGACGACGGCCACGGGCTCGCCCTGCGCCATCAGTTGCAGTGGACCGTGCTGACGATGAAGGCCGCCAGCGACCCGGCCGGGGCCCCGAAGCTCGCCCCGAAGGTCCTCGATGCCCTGGAGGCGATCTTCCGCACACCAGAGGAACTTCGCGGCCACGTGGGCATCCTCTCCCAGTCGGTCGACTCGACGGTCTTCGCCCGTGCCTACGGCCTCACCGGCTACAAGGTCGAGGGCTGGCCGATGTCGCCGCTGCAGGGAGGGAACGGAAACATCCGCGTCGATGGCGCGTTCCAGCAACTCATCTTCCCCGCCTGCCGTGCGGCCGGCGATGCGGACGCCCTGCGCGCGGCATGGAAGCGCCGCATCCACTTCGAGGAAGTCGCCAGGGGATTCTGGTCGAAGGATTCCACCGAAGAGGGCGAGAGCCTCGAGCGTGACAAGTTCCTCGCCGAAACCCGGCCCGGACTGGAGTGGGACATGGAAGAAGAGCTGTTCAAGGCCGGAGACGAGAAGCGGGCGGCCGTCGCCCTGCTCAAACATCTCGAGAACCACATCCAGCACAGCCAGGCCCGGGACTGGGAGGCCCGCTTCCGCCAGCTCATCGCTCCCCGGGAATCGGAGAGCACCGAATCGGACGGCATGTAATTTCCCCTTCAGGGGGAACGACGTACGACACTCGGCGTACTTGTCAGGCGAGGCGGGCGTGGGCGGCCTGCTCCAGCTCGGCGAGCTGGTCGCGCTGCGGTGCGGCGCCACGGGCCATGTCGGGCTTGCCGCCGCCCTTGCCGCCGGCCATCGCCGCCAGTTCGCGCAGCAGGTCGCCGGCCTTGAGGCCACGACCCAGTGCCGCCTCGCCACAGTAGGCACCGAGGTGCAGCTTCGATCCGTCGTCGACAATCAGGAAGGCCCCCTCGGCGAACTGCTTCTTCTTGAGCCCGTTGAGAAGCTCCTGCAACAGCGAGGCGTCGGACTCGATCGAATTCACGATCGGGCCGCCTTCCTCGATCAGCAGCGCCAGCGCGGCGTCGGCCTGCTTGGCCGCCGCCGAGGCCTGGAGCTTCTTCACGCGTTTCCCGGCCTCGATGCCCGCCTCGCGCACTTCCTCGAGCTTGCGCCGGACCATGCCGAAGGTGTCGTTGATCTGTTGGATGTCGCCACCCCCGGTGAGCATGGCGGCCATGATGCGCGGCATGTCGCCGACCTGCACGGGTTCCTCGCCGAGCTCGTCGAGCCTGGCATTCGCCGCGGCGAGCTTCTCTTCGAGCATCTCGCCCTCGCGGTTGAACTCGTCGGCCAGTTCCCGCAGGTGCTCCCACGCCCGCTCGCCGCAGACCGCCTCGATCCGGCGCACGCCGGAGGCGATCGCACCCTCGCTCTTGATCTTGAACAGGCCGATCTCGCCGGTGCGCTTCACGTGGGTGCCGCCGCAAAGCTCCATCGAGTAGCCGTCGAGCTTCCCGGGCGTGCCGCCGATTTGTACGACGCGCACCGTATCTCCATACTTGTCGCCGAAGAACTGGGTGATGTCGGCACGATCGCGGATGTCGGCGTGCGGGACTTCGATCCACGACACCGGCTCGTCGGCCGCGATGTGCCCGTTGACCTGCGCCTCGATCGCCTCGATCTGTTCGGCGGTGACCGCCGCGCTGTTGAAGTCGAAGCGCAGGCGTTCCTCGTCGACCGCCGATCCCTGCTGGGCGGCATCGGGCGACACCACCTCGTGCAGGCCCCAGTGAAGCAGGTGGGTCGCGGTGTGATGGGCCTCGATCGGTCGGCGGCGTTTGGCATCGACCCGCAGTTTCACGGTGTCGCCGGCCTTCACGTCGGCCTCGGCCGGGATGGCGTGCGCGCGGGCGCGACCGATCTGCTGGACGGCGCTGACATCATGAGCGAGCGCGTCCTTCACCAGAATCCCCGAATCGCTGACCTGGCCACCCATCTCGGCGTAGAACGGGGTCTTGTCGGTGATGACGAAAAGCGCGTCTTCCTGCGGGTGAACCTCCAGCACCAGGACATCGGCCTCGTCCGACTCGAAGCCGGTGAACTCGGTGATCGCCTCGGTCGAGATGTCGAGGGCGCGGACCACGGAGCTTTTCTGGGCGGCACGCGCGCGCTCGCGCTGTTCCTCCATGAGTTCCTCGAAGCGCTGCATGTTGACCTTCATGCCGCGGTCGGCGCACAGCAGCTCGGTCAGGTCGATCGGAAAGCCGAAGGTGTCGTAGAGTTCAAAGGCGACCTCGCCGGAAAGCGTGCCGTCCTTGACGTCGGGCAAGGCGTCCTCGAAGCGCTTGAGCCCCCGGTCGAGCGTCTCGTTGAAACTCGCCTCCTCGCGCTCGAGCGTCACGCGCACCGCGGCCTCGCGCTCCTTCAACTCGGGGAAGACGTCGCCGAGCTGCTCGGCCAGCGTCGACACCAGCGCACCGAAGAAGGGTTTCTCCCCGGAAAAACCGAGCTGGCGGCCGTAGCGGACCGCCCGGCGCAAGATACGGCGCAGGACGTAGTTGCGGCCGTTGTTGCCGGGCATGATGCCGTCGGCGATCGAGCAGCACAGCGTGCGCAGGTGGTCGGCGATCACGCGGAAGGCGATCGCTTCCTTCATCTCCTCGGAGAAGGTCGAGCGATCGGCGCCGGGCTCGGGGTAGATGTTGACGTAGGTCTTGCCGCTCAGCTCCTCGAGCTTGCGGAAGAGCGGCGTGAAGACGTCGGTCGCGTAGTTGCTCGGCTTGATCGAGAAATCGGTGAAGCCCTTCGTGTTCTGAATGATCGAGCAGGCGCGCTCGAAGCCCATGCCGGTGTCGATGTGCCTGGCCGGCAGGTCGCGGAAGCTGCCGTCGGCCTCGGCGTTGTACTGGATGAAGACGAGGTTCCAGATCTCGATGCACAGGTCCGAGTCCTGGTTGACCAACTGCCCCTTGCTGTCGCCCCCGGGCGTGAGGTCGACGTGGAGCTCCGAGCAGGGACCGCAGGGACCGGTCTCGCCCATCATCCAGAAGTTGTCCTTCACGTTGCCGTCGACGATGTGGACGCGCGGGTCGAGGCCCTCGGCTTCGAAGAGTGCCGCCCAGAAATTCCAGGCCTCCTGGTCGAACTCGCCGGGATCGCCCTTGGCCTTGTCGGGTCGATAGACCGTCGCGTAGAGCCGGCCGGCCGGCACGCCCCAGCGCTGGACGATCAGCTCCCACGCCCACTCGATCGCCTCCTTCTTGAAGTAGTCGCCGAAGGACCAGTTCCCCAGCATCTCGAAGAAGGTGTGGTGGTAGGTGTCGTAGCCGACGTCCTCGAGGTCGTTGTGCTTCCCGCCGGCGCGGATGCATTTCTGCGTGTCGGCGATCCGGGCCGGTTGGTGCGGGCATTTCTCGGTGCCGAGGAAGTAGGGCACGAAGGGATTCATCCCCGCATTGGTGAAAAGCAGACCCGGCGACTGCGGCAGCAGCGGCGCCGAGGGCACGATGGTGTGCTGCTTCTCGCGGAAGAAGTCGAAGAAGGATTGCCGGATTTCGGAGGCGGTCATGGGAAGTCGTTGACGGCGAAGGGGCGGGAACTTGGAAAAAACGCGCCACGGAGTAAAGCGCCGCCTCCTGCGGAATCCCGCCGGAGCCCGAGCAGATCATGGCCGAGACCGACGAGGCCAGCGACGCGATCACCCGCTTGACCCGGGCCTTCATGAAAATCGGTCACCCCGACGGATTCTCAAACCACACGACCTGCAGGCCGCGTTCGTCGGTGGTGAAGATGTCGAGGTCGCCGTCCTGATCGACATCGTAGAGGGAGACATCATCGAACTTCCCACCCCGGGCGATGGTTTCAATCGTCCAATGGCCCTCCGCGATTTCCCCGTCGTGCCGGAGGATGGAAATCGCCGCGAATTCGTGGCTCACGACCACTTCCATCCTTCCGTCAAGGTCCAGGTCGCCGGCGGCGATGCCCTTGTTGCGCGGGTTTGGAAGCTCGATCTCGATCGCCTCCCACTCGCGGCCACGACGATCCCGGCCCCGGAAAATGCAGAGCTTCCTGGCTTTTCCCATCCGGGGCGCGATCACGTCGAGAAATCCGTCCTTGTCCAGGTCCACCGCGGTCACGAAGCCCGTCGACTCCGGCTCGCCGATGGGATGCACCGACCAGGCCTGCCGCCGGGCTTGGGAATCCCCCGGATTTTCCAGCCATTTCACGCCGGGGTGCTGGTCGCGAATGCCGAGCAGGAGGTCCTTGTCTCCATCGCCATCCATGTCCACCGCCTCCAGCCCCATCGTCCAGCCGCCCTGATCGCTGATCTCGTGCCGGGTCCAGCCGGCGAGCCGGCGGGCGTCCGCCGGAGCCTCGAACCAGACGACCGCACTCCCCTTTCCCGCCGCAACCAGGTCGAGCCCATGTCTGCCGTCCAGTTGCACGGGGATGCTGAACATCCACCGCTGCCGGCCCGTGGCCGCCGGCAGGGCCTCGGTCGTCCATGCGGCCGCGTCCAGGTAGGCGTCCCCGGATCGCGGCGCCCAATGGATGTAGAGCCTCTTGTTTTCGGAGGCGCTGACGACGTCCACCGCCCCGTCGCCGTCGAGATCTCCGAAGACCGCATCCTCGACGGGGCCCGTCCTGCCAACGACCACCTTCGGCCACGGTTTCGCGGCCTGCTCCGCTCCGGGATGAAGGTAAACCCGCGACTCTCCGGCTTCCTCCCATCCCGAGGCCACATCCCACAAGCCGTCGCCGTTCACATCGGCAAATCGAACGCCGTCCGCGCCCCGGCCCTCGCGATCGATCGAGTGCGCCTGCCATTCCTCGGCCATGGCCACAGCAACGAGGAAGATCAGCGGAAACCTGGAGATCATGGCAGTCACCAATAGGCAGGATCGTTCAACGGGGGCACGCAGGTGCACCTTCCCGACAAGGCCGCGAGCGGCGTCGCGGAAAGCGACTGCCCCAGCCAGCCCTCGGGTTGAGAGAGCGCGAAGGGCGGCACGACGACCTCAGGATCGATGGGGTCGAAGCCGACCTTTCCGTAGAAGCGCGGATCGCCGTAGGTCACGGCAAACTCCACTCCTTCCGCCTTGAGCGCCTTGAGCCCATGATGGATCAACCGCTGTCCGATGCCCTGGCCTTGATGGCCGGAATGCACCGCCACAGGCCCCAGTAGAAAGGCCTGAACGCCGGACGCAAACGTCAGCCTGCTGAAGAAGATGGCCGCCACAAGCGATCCGCCGTTCTCGATGACAAACCCGGAAAGATCGCCAGCGCTCGTCTCATCCATCAGCTTCCTCGCCAGCCTTCCGACCATCCGCCCTTCCTCCTCACTGTCGAATTCGGTGAAGACGCGGGTGAAGAGCGACTCGAGCGCGGGTCCCTCATCCGGTTTGTGGCCTCTGATCGTCACTGCAGCTTCCTTCCCATGGTTGTCATTCCCCTTCATTTTCCTGTTAGGTAGTGGTGTTCTGGTCTTCCTCGATGGGGTTCCCCTTGCCCGAACTTCCAAAAAGCCTTGAAAACAATCCGGGGTAGGCGAAATGAAGCATGACGAGAAATATGATGCCGGGAAACGCCACGCAGACCAGCACCGATGAAACGACGTAATTCCATCCAAGAATCCTGAGGGATAGAAGGAAATCGACCGATGCCTGAAAGAGCCTATCGGAGAATGCGGAAAAGTCGGGGATGAGAAGAAGGACCACCGCAACCACCGTCAGGTAAACGATTCTCAGAACCACGGACTTGATGATCTTGTCCGCGAGGAAAACGTAAACAAACGGCAGAACGATGTAGTAAACGATGATGTTGACCTCGTTGTAACTGAAGCCGGTCAACTCCGAGATCAACTTCAAGAGCGCGTAAACAATCTGGAAGATAAGATCCATTCTTCAACAAGGCTGCCGCCCTTGGTGCGCGGCGTCAAACTGTCGGCGCGTTTCCCGGCGCTGAGAGAGCATTCCAAGCGGGAACTCCATCCGATCGGAACTCGACGCAGGCCGGTTCAGGCCGTAGCTCTCTGACCCATGATTCCGAAACGGTTTCCCTGCATCGCCCTCCTTGCCGTTCTGCTGTTCCCCGTGGCTCGGGCCGGGGACTTCCAGCCGCTGTTCAATGACGATCTTTCGAACGCCGATTTTCCCGAGGGAATCTGGAGTCGTGACGAGGAAGGGGTGATCACCGCCAGCGAGGACCGCATCATCTGGTCGAAGGCGGACTACCAGAACTTCATCCTGCGGCTTGAGTTCAAGAACGGCGAGGGGACCAACAGCGGGGTCTTCGTCCATGCCAGCAACACCGAGGCCTGGGTCACCGACTCGGTCGAGATCCAGATCGCGGACGACTTCGCCGACCAGTGGGCCAACAAGGATCGCAGCTGGCAGTGCGGCGCCTTCTTCGGGCGCCAGGGCGCGCATGTGCGGGCGGTCAAGAAGCCCGGCGAATGGAACCAGATGGTGATCGTCTGCTCGGGTCCCATGGTCACCGTCCACCTGAACGGCAAGCGCGTGAACACCTTCGACCTGCGCGACTTCACCAGCGCGCAAACCAACCCCGACGGCAGCAATGTGCCGAAGTGGCTGAGCAAGCCTCCGGCAAGTCTGCCACGAAAGGGCAGGATCGGCTTCCAAGGGAAGCACGGCGGCGCTCCCATCTACCTTCGCAACATCGAGGTGATGCCCTTGTAGGGCGGGACCGGGAAACACGGCTTGGGTCGCCACTCACTCCCCGCCCAGGATCTCCCCCAGTTTCGCCGCGTCCTCCGGGGAAAGCTCGAGACGGTTCCACGGTTCCTCGCGGGCGAGGGCGACGGAAAGCATCGGCGGCGCGAGCTGATCATCGGCCGCGCCGCGGAGGGCCTCGATGGTGGCGGTCGGGTCGAGGCGGTTGAGCGGCAGCATGCTGTAGCCGGCACCGATGTCGACGCCGTCGCTTTCGCGGATCTCGAAGTGCAGGTGCGCGGGGTAGTAGCCGTTGGCGGTGCCGACCGTGCCGATGCGGTCGCCGCGGGCCACCGTCGCGCCCACCGCGACGTCGATGCGGTGGAGGTGCGCATACATCGTGTGCAGCTCGCGACCGTCCGGCGCGTGATGACCGAGCACCACGATCTTTCCCCAGCCCTCGGACGGCTCGGCCGCGTAAAGCACGATCCCGTCGGCACTGGCGAAGACCGGATCGCCGAGGTCGGTGTTCATCCCGCCGATGCCGTTGAGGTCGTCGCCGACATGGTGACCGCCGCGCTTGTCATTCATCTCCCAGAAGGGCTGGGCGTTGTAGGTCAGTCCGCCGTGCTCGGATCCCATGGGCGAATCGAAGCGCACGGCCCGCGGCAGCGACACCCGCTCCCAGGCGCTGAGCTGGTGGAGGCGGTGGCGAGGCTTGCCGTCCTCCGGCAGGAACAAGGGGGCGTCAGCGGTCTGATAATTCGCCAGTGACTCGACCGCGGGCAGGGAATGCACCGGACCCCGCAGCATCACAAACACCAGCATCCCGCCGGCCACGAGGAACAGGACCACGGTGATGGGGTTGAAGAGCTTCATGGGGGGGGGGTCGGAGTTCAGAGTTCAGAGTTCAGAGTTCAGAGTTTAGAGTTTAGAGTTTAGAGTTTGGAGTTTGGAGATCGGGGTCTAACACTAATGAGTGATCTACCATCTACCATCTACCATCTACCATC